>CANGFK010000238.1 GCA_947452925.1 Chitinophagaceae bacterium
GGCACAGGTGTTCCCCCACAATCATTGGTTATTTTGTTTTGCATCTATGCTGTTTTTATTTTATCATGCCTTTCAGATGTGTGTGCCTTGTGGTCTGATGTAATTGTTTGGTCGGTATGCAGGCTATTATATATCCCCATTTATATTTTGTATTTGATTTTATTGATTGAGGTTCAACGAAAAGCAGAGGCAGAAAAGAGGATTGTATTCTACATCAAAAGGGTATTTCCGACTTTAGCTTTAATGCTGCTTTTGGCAGTTGCAGTATTGTACAAGGCGGTAGGGTTTGGTAATGAGTTTTATCACTGGTGTTTGTATTTCCACTCTTTTGTTATTTGCTTGATGGCAGCTATAACAGCTAATATGTGGGGATATCAAGTATTGGCAAAGTGCAGGGTGCTTTTTTCAATGACAATCATACTGATTGTGTTTACAAATATTACCTTTTGTTTTGATGAATTATATTACAATAGACGCCATCATCTATTGGATGTATTTGTTGCATTGGGTAATGGGTTGGCTACTGTAGTGCTGTTATTTGGTGTATTGAAGGTATTAAAAGATTGGAGAAAAGTGGAATATTAGTCAAGAAAAAAGCTGAAGAAGAAATAGAATAAAACTATACAGATAGAAAGGTTGAAAGCTTGGAGGTTGTGAGACTGAAGGCTTTTGACCTTTTTTGTTTGTTGATGTTCATAAGGCTGGCGTCCCTCATCAATATTTATTGCTATCAGAAGCAAAATGGATTGAAAGATTATTCATAACAGAAATAATCCCAACTCCCCTTAACTTCACTTTTCATCTTCAACATAAAATAGTATGTGGTACATCTTTGCCTTGCTCTCTGCATTATTTGCTGCGCTTACTGCCATCTTTGCCAAAGTGGGCATCAAAGGGGTAAATCCTGATGTGGCAACAGCCATCCGGACTGTCATTATACTCATCATCGCCTGGATGATTGTGTTGGTGAGGGGAGGGGCTGAAACGATTGGTTCTCTCAACAAAACAAACTGGATATTTATAAGTCTTTCAGGCGTAGCAACTGGTCTGTCTTGGGTGTTTTACTTTAAGGCATTGCAGTTGGGAAAGGTATCGCAGGTAGCACCTGTAGATAAGTTGAGTGTGGCATTGGTCATTATATTATCTGCCATTTTCCTGAAAGAAGCATTGACCATTAAAACTGCAATTGGTGCTGTGTTAATCATAGCAGGCACCTTGGTATTGATATTTTAAAAACTAAAGGAGAACTGGTTAGTACTAATTTTACGGCCTGAATAAATGTGGATTGGTTAATTAAAGGATAGAAATTTAGTAGTATGAAAGTATTTAAGTTTGGGGGTGCAAGCGTGCAGGATGTAGACAGGATAAAGAATGTAGGAAAGATAATAGGGGAGTACCAAGATGAGCAACTGATGATTATCATCTCTGCGATGGGTAAAACAACCAATGCCTTGGAGAAAGTGGCAGAAGCCTTTTTTGCAGGAAATAAGGAGCAGGCATTGCAGTTGTTTCATGTGGTGAAGAACCAGCACCTTACAATAGCGAAGTATTTGTTGGTAGTAAACTACAATCCTTGCTACAATCAACTGAATGACTTCTTTACGGAGGTAGAATGGTTGTTGCATGATAAGCCGGTGAGGGAATATGACTATTACTATGACCAGATTGTATGTGTGGGCGAGTTGTTGAGTACCTCAATCGTTAGCTTTTATCTGAATGAAATTGGCATTAAGAACATCTGGAATGATGTGCGCGACATTGTTCGTACAGACAATAACTTCCGTGATGCTACCATTGATTGGAACCGTACAGCTGAAGCTGCTAAGAGCTTGATTGATTTTACTAAATCCAACATCTACATCACCCAAGGATTCATAGGCGCCACTGATGACAATGAAAGCACCACGTTGGGAAGGGAAGGGAGCGACTTCTCGGCTGCGATATTTGCCAATATCTTCGATGCAGAAAGTCAGACTATCTGGAAGGATGTTGAAGGGGTGATGAATGCAGACCCAAAAGTGTTTCCCGAAGCGCAAATACTTGCAGAGCTAAGCTTTGATGAAGTGATTGAAATGGCTTACTATGGTGCACAGGTTATTCATCCAAAAACAATTAAGCCATTAGAAAACAAGGGTATTCCACTACAGGTGAAATGCTTTCTAGACAGTAGTTTACCCGGGACAATCATCACCAAGAAACACCCCAAGAACCTGCCACCAATTTATGTGGTGAAGGACAAACAGGTGTTGGTACACTTGCATAGTCAGGACTTCTCTTTTGTGGGTGATGAGCCTATCATTGCGTTGTACAAGATATTTAAAGACATAAAAATAAAGCCCAATCTAATACAGACAGGTGCCATCAGCGTACAGTTATGTGTTGATGACCGCCCAGAGAAAGTAGAGCAACTCGCCGCTGCCGCTGCATCTATATTCGATGTTCAGATTGAGAAAGGGCTGTCATTGTTGAGTATCAGACATTATAACGCGGACATCATAGCCAGATTAACTGAAGGAAAACAGATTCTGCTGGAGCAAAAGACAACTGATACGCTGCAAGTTGTTTACAGAGGTTAAGTGTACTATATCCTTTGCATGGTGACCTCGAAGGTGTTGGCTGTTGCAGCTTTTATCTTAACGATAATTACATTTTCTTCGTAACCCTCTTTTGTAAAAGTGGCAATCCCTCTGCCTGCCTTTGTCTTAGTATAATTCAGTTGCCCTTCTTCATCACTGATGGGATTCTCCTCGGATTTGTCTAATGAACAAAGGACGTTTGGCAGTGGAAGTCCGGTATCACTATCGGTGATGGTAAAGTTAATAGTGGTAGACGTTGGTTGCGCCTCTTCCGGAAGGGTGCAAAGCGTGACTAAGCCCTCATAGAACTCTGTAGCTGTGTCTTTGTACTTCTTTGCAGCTTCCAGTATGTAACGAATATCAATTTCTGTCAGCTTTAAATTGGCTTTAAACTCAACAGTCTCTTCTGGGGAGATTCTGTCTCTTTGCAAAGAAGAACCGGGCGTATTTGCAAATTCATCAATCTTTGTTTTTAACTCAGCTAGTTGTTCAGCGGTTATCTCATCAGGCGCGAATGCGCTACTGTTGGTTTTGAGTAATTTATATGCCATCCTCAGTCTTTCCTCTGTAACGATGTCTGTAGCCCTTGAGAAGTGCATATACCAAACCTTCACCTCAGAATACCAACCTCTTTGTCCTAATGAGTCAAGCACTTTTGTAGCTGTTTCTGATAGAGTGCTTGCTAGTGTGCATACCTCTTTTTTTAGCCTGGTTTTATCGTGGTTCTGTATAACTTTATCCTGCAGCAATTCCTCCTGTGTTCCTAATACCCTTTGATGATCTGCAATAAGTTTCTCGTAGAAATGCTTAAAAGAATTGTCATTTTCAATTATTTGCAGGTGGGATTTCAGATATTTAATCACGGAAACATTTCGTTTCATTTTCATCTTCTGCAAGTCAGTCATTCGAAATTTTTTATAAATCTAAGGGTTTATTACAAAATATCATACAATTGGTAATTGATTAAGCAGGGTAACCCCTTCGTTTTCCTTACTTTTGACGCCCTTAAAGGTTGTAATTACTCACAAAAAAGGCTGTTTTAGAGCAGATACATAATGGAATTAAGCAAGAATTTTGAACCGTCATTGATTGATAGTAAGTGGTATGAACATTGGTTGCAGAAAGATTATTTCAGCAGTAAGCCCGATGGAAGAGAACCCTTTACAGTGGTGATTCCTCCGCCAAATGTAACAGGTGTGTTGCACATGGGGCATTGTTTGAACAATACCATTCAGGATATATTGGTTCGTCGGGCAAGGATGCAAGGCAAGAATGCTTGTTGGGTTCCCGGTACCGACCACGCGTCAATTGCTACCGAAGCAAAGGTGGTAGGCATGTTGAGGGAAAGGGGTATTGCAAAGTCTTCGTTGTCTAGAGATGAGTTTCTGGGCTATGCTTGGGAATGGAAGGAGAAATATGGTGGAATCATCTTGCAACAGTTGAAGAAGATTGGTTGTAGCCTCGACTGGAATCGTACTTCCTTTACGATGGATGCCGACTATTACAAATCGGTCATCGATATCTTCATCAATTTGCACGAAAACGGCATCATCTATCGTGGCATGCGAATGGTCAATTGGGATCCTGTTGGGAAGACTGCCCTTAGCGATGAGGAAGTTATCTTTAAGGATATTGACAGCAAACTATACTATGTTAAATATCCGTTGGTAGACACACCTTCAGGTGATGCGGGCTTTATGATGGTTGCAACTACTCGTCCCGAAACTATCTTGGGCGATGTGGCCATTTGCGTTAATCCAAATGACGAGCGTTATAAGGCATGGATTGGAAAGGAAGTAATTGTTCCAATTATCAATAGGAAGATTCCCATCATCGCCGATGACTATGTGGATGCAGAGTTTGGTACAGGTGCATTGAAAATTACGCCTGCACACGACAAGAATGATAATGAAATTGGACGTAAGCATCACCTCAAAACAATTGACACCCTCGATGCTGAAGGAAAGTTTGTAGCTGATGGATTGATGGATGAGAATCCCTCAGAGTTAGTCCTTTCATACATTGGAGTTGATAGATTTGATTTAAGAAAAAAGATTGTTGTAGACATTACAGCTTTAGGTCAGATAGAAAAAATAGAAGACTATAAAGGACAAGTTGGTACGAGCGAAAGAACGGGTGCGGTTATAGAATCGAGGTTAAGTCTTCAATGGTTTATGGATATGAAAGGATTCATTAATAAGAATCCAGAAGTATTATCAGCTGTTATGAGTGATGAAATAACTTTTCATCCTGCAAAAACAAAGAATACCTACAAGCATTGGTTAGAGAATATTAAGGATTGGTGTATCAGCCGTCAGTTGTGGTGGGGGCAAAGGATTCCTGCTTGGTATGATGCAAAAGGAAATGTATTTGTGGCTAAAACGGCCGAAGAAGCATTGGCAAAGGCTCAAGCTATCAATGCTAATTTGACCATCAATGATTTGTTTCAAGACGAAGATGTATTAGATACTTGGTTCTCTTCTTGGTTATGGCCGATAGAAGTGTTTAAGGGCATCAGTAATCCTGATAATGAGGAAATAAACTATTATTATCCAACCACCACTTTGGTAACTGGTCAGGATATCATTTTCTTTTGGGTGGCGAGGATGATAATGGCTGGTTATGAATTCAAGCATCAATTACCATTCAAGGATGTGTATTTCACTGGGATGGTTCGGGATAAGCAAGGCAGGAAGATGAGTAAGCAATTGGGTAACTCTCCCGATTTGTTAGGATTGATTGATCAATATGGTGCCGATGCCGTACGCTTTGGAATCATGATTGCATCCCCTGCGGGTAATGATTTATTGTTCGATGAATCTTCTTTGGAACAAGGAAGGAATTTTAATAACAAACTCTGGAATGCCTTGAAGCTAGTGAAGATGTGGGAGGGAAGGCAGGAAGAAGGTTTACCGTCTACCGATAACCGTCAACCGAATGTTGTTGACAATAACTCACTCGATTCAAGCTCGGTTAACGGTAAACTGTTAACGGTTGACTTTGCTACAAACTGGTTCTCTTCTCGTCTAAATCAAGTTAGGATTGAGGTGGAAGGTTTGATGGAGCAATTCAAACTGAGCGAAGCTTTGAAGACTATCTACTCCTTGGTATGGGATGATTTCTGTAGTTGGTATTTGGAATGGGTAAAACCTGGTTTTGAACAACCTATCAGCAAGGAAGTCTATGAAAAGACAGTTGGATTTTTCGAAGAACTGATGCAGTTGATTCATCCGTTTATGCCTTTTGTTTCGGAAGAGATTTATCATCTTTTAAAAGAACAATCAGATGATTTATGTGTGAAGGTAAATGCTCCGATTGGAGTGCCTGATGCGGCAAC
>CANGFK010000239.1 GCA_947452925.1 Chitinophagaceae bacterium
ATTACTACTAGATTATTTATTAAAACTAAGCTAACTTACTAGTTGAAGTCATCTTCTGTGAGGTCATCATCACCAAAGTTCATGTTGTTCAAGTCAATCATACTACCCATCAAATCAGTAAAAGAAATACTACCATCAATTGTTTTCTTACTGATAACAGAATAGGAAGCGAGACCATGCAACACAAACTCCATCAACAAGGCATTTTCCATGTCGTTGGCAGCATGAAAGTATTTCTTTACAAAGCCATACAAGCCATCTACTTTGTATAAGGCAGCAATCTTGTCCTGATCCTTAATATCCAACATGAGATCGAGGTGGTTGCCCGCATCAAACCAACGGATAATCTGCTTGTATGGATTTTCTATTTCTTTCTCCTCTACTGATTTTTTACCTGTAGGCTTCCGCTTCTTGCTTTGTTCGGGATTGGGGAAATATTGTACAAACTGTGTACGGATCGATTTCTCCAACAGATTCACCGCCACCTGATAGGGACCTTCCTGCTCGCCTTCATACACCAGTTCTATCTTACCAGTAATGGCAGGGATGATACCCGATAAATCGTTGATCCAAACGTGCGTATGCTTTTCATTGTGGATAATTGCCCTACGTTCCGCAGCACTCACCGCATTCTCAAAAGCAGCAATGGTCAACCTGGCACTCACGCCACTCTTTTTGTCTACATATTCATTGCTACGGGCTTCGAAGGCAATCTGCTCAATCAGTCTTTTTATCAAATCACTCACCTCTACCCTCTTGGCCTGCTCAGGGAGAATGTCTGCTTCCTGCTCGGTAATGGCCAATGAAGTCTCAATGCTTTTGGGGTAATGGGTCAGAATCTGACTCTCAATCCGATCCTTCAACGGCGTAACAATACTACCTCTGTTGGTATAATCTTCGGGATTCGCGGTAAATACAAACAGGATATCCAACGGCATCCGCAGCTTGAAACCACGAATCTGGATATCACCTTCTTGCAAAATATTAAATAGGGCAACCTGAATACGTGCCTGTAAATCGGGGAGTTCATTAATTACAAAAATGCAACGGTTACTACGTGGGATTATACCGTAGTGAATCACCATTTCATCGGCAAAGCTCAAGCGAAGATTCGCCGCTTTGATAGGGTCTATATCACCAATTAAATCGGCAACACTCACATCGGGCGTGGCTAGTTTCTCGCCATAACGTTCACTGCGATGTATCCAATGGATGGGTGTTTCGTCGCCATGTTCAGCAATCTTGTCCTTGGCATATTTACTCAACGGATTCAATGGATCATCATTCACTTCACTACCCGCCACTATCGGCATATATTCATCCAACAAATCCACCATCTGCCTTGCCATACGGGTTTTAGCTTGTCCCCTCAATCCAAGGAACAGAATGTTATGCCTGCTTAACAGCGCACGTTCGGTATCAGGGATTACGGTATCCTCATAGCCCAATATCCCCGTAAAAGGATTTTCTTTACTTTGAATCTTACCAATCAGGTTCTTTCTCACCTCTTCCTTTATGGACAAAGGTTTGTACCCACTCTTCTTTAACTGACCTAATGTTATTATTTTGTTGATATCCATAATTTTATTTTAGTGGTAGGTATAAGTTATGAGTTATGAGTTATAAATTATTAGTAAAAGCAATATTCCTTAACAACACTACATCGATAGATTTGTTAATCTCTTTTAAATTTTAGTAATCATAACTTATAATTCATAACTTATAACTCACTTCATCACCATCCTCCAGAACTGCGCAATACTAGCGATAAAGAATATAGCGCCCATGATTATATTCAAAGTCTTGTTGCTCACGTTTAGCTTGGTAACCAGATAGTTTCCCCCATGAATGTACGCCAATAAACCCGTGATAGTGCCCAATCCAGCCCCCATTGTAAACACATTATATTGGGCAGTGCTTGAGTGGAGTATTTTCCATTCCAGCATATAGCTACTCCACAATACCCAGAAGGGTATCTGTGCCGGATTCATAGCACTTAGCATCAAGCCAAAAAGGAAACGGTGTATTTTGTTGTTGAGCAGTACACTTTTTTTCTCGGGATGGTGTACCAATGCACTGCGGATACTGAGTATGCCCAATACGAAGAAGAAGATTACGGTAACCCATCCGATGGCATTGAAAACAACAGGGTGCTGAAACACGAGATCCATCCCTGTTAGGGCAATACGTAGATAGATCATTTCTACAATGACCACTCCCCACATATATTGTATGGCAGGTTTAAGTCCCTCTTGTATGCGTATCTGGGTAGCGGTGATACTCATGTTTCCCAAGGGTAATTGCCCTAGGAAACTTACCAGCCAACCTGTACAGAAAACGATGATGAATACAATCATTAATTACGATTAAACTGATGCTAAAAGAATATACCACATAGCCACAACAGGCACATAGTATTTTCTGTTTAGTTTAGACAAAAACACATAGAAAAAGCTTTGCTTGTATTGCACCCATTCTTTGTGAACTATCAATGAAATGCTTCTTAACTTATTTTCTTTTTTCTATATGCCTATTGTGCCTATGTGGTAAAATAACCTGACCAATTTATTTATTAGACAAATGCCATTGCACCGCCAATTCATATCCCTTCAACCCCAAACCAATGATAGAGCCTTTGCACACAGCCGACACATGCGATATCTTCCTGAAGTCCTCTCTAGCATGTACATTACTAATATGCACTTCGATGACAGGCGTTTTGATAGCCGCAATACAATCACCAATAGCCACAGAGGTATGGGTATATCCACCCGGATTCATGATGATGGCATCATAAGATTTACCAAACTCCTGAAGCTTATTAATCAATTCGCCTTCCACATTGCTTTGATAATAGGCAAATTCCACAGTAGGATGAGCCAGCTTCAATTGAGCAAAGTATTCCTCAAAAGTTTGTGAACCATAGATGCCCGGCTCCCTAGTTCCTAGAAGGTTGAGGTTGGGGCCATTGATAATTGCTATTTTCATAATCTTATTCATTACAGAATGACAAAGAGAAGGCACAATATTAGGTATTTGATGCTTGCCAATAGCAATAGTGAAGAATAAAGTTTGTTTGGAAGCTTTAGAAGCTGTTTGAGTTAATTATTTGATATTCCTTGTGCGGTTTAATATTAACGGTAACTGCGTTAAATTTTTCGCCTTAGGCGTTGGACTATGGCTACAAAATTTGCCTTGTTACAGTTAAATAAACGTTCATAAGTAATTCTAAACAATTAACTCAAACAGCTTCTTAGTATTCCATTTCGCAATCAGAATAAGGGGTACAAAGAGAAAAAGTGCAGACTATCTGAGATAGAACTGCACTTTATGAAGTGACCTTTAAATATTTGACAACTTTCTCAAAGTTGTCAAATCTGTTAATATGTTACTCTTTCACCATCACCACGCCACTCACATTTCCATCAGTAGTATTTACTTGCAGATGATACACTCCTGCAGGAAGCCCCCTAACAGATAATGTAGGGTTACTTGCATCTTTCAATGTAATAACCTTTATAACTCTACCAAGATTATCTACCACTTGAACAGAAGCAATATGGCTTCCCTTAACTGTAACAAAATTCTTAGATGGATTCGGATACACTGCCAATTGCTTACTAACCACTAACCACTCACAACTAACAACTCGGCTATACATAGCAGTTCCATCTTTATCTACAGTCTTTAATCTGTAATAGTTAATACCCTTAATTGGATTTTTGTCAGTAAACTGATACCCATTTGCCCCGGTGCCTATTGCTTTTATTAAGCCAAAATCAGTAAAGGAAGTACCATCGGCGCTATGTTGAACAATAAAGTGGTTCGTGTTTAGCTCGGTAGAGGTATGCCATTTTAGCAAGATATTATTTATACTACCCAAGGCACTGAAATCAGTAAAGCTAATTGGCAAAGTCGAATTCAATATTAGTACAGTCAAAGAATCGCAGCCAGCACTGTTAAAAGAGTGGAAGGTATAAACACCGCTCTTTGTGTAAGTAGAATCATGCCATGTGAAAGGTGTTTCAGATATTACTCTTATCGTATCCTTACTATTCGACTTTATAGTTAATGCTAAGGTGGCAGTGCTATCACAACCTATCGCATTCATCGTATGATAAAAATATTCTCCACTCTTTCTGTAAGTAACGCCATGCCAGATGGCACTATCACAGCTTACCAAATCTGTCCATGAAGATGATTTCTTTCTAACTATAATAGAATAATAGTATATCTGTGAACAGCCATTTTCATAACTTACCGTTACAGAATGAATGCCTGTTTTGGTTGGTTTAAAAGAAATAGTTTGTGTTGTTTCACCAGTTGACCATAAATAGGTTGGTTTATGAACAACACTATAACCAATTACTGCTTTAGAGGCATTAATCCAATTCTTAATTAATAAGCCATCTTCTTGAGAAACAGATATTACTGGAATGACTACTGTGGGGTCAGTACCCGCCATGTCTACCGCTCCGCCTCCTGCAACATTATTTACAATGATCATTCCTACCGCTCCTGCATCTTGTACCGCCTTTGCTTTGGAGACAAAAGAACAGGTTCCTCTATCAATTACTACTATTTTACCTTCAAAAAGATGTGTCGCAAAAGCTGTAGAACAAGCTTGATTGTCTGGACTTAAATTAGGCAAATAAACAAGACTACCATTAATGCGGTCATTCTGTGGATTGTACCCAAAACCAGCAGTGCCCATTTCAAATGTGGTATCAATAGGCGAATAAATATGTAAGTATTGTAAGTTTTTAGTAGTGGGAATAACAAATGAAATAACAGAGGTATCTCCTTCACAAATTTCACCAGCAAAAGACGCAAAAGCACCAATAGGTTTTTCGTTGATAGTTAAATTTAAAGAAGCAGTACTATCGCAACCTGCTTTGTTGAAAGTATGGAAAGTATAGAACCCACTCTTATTGTACCATACTCCATTCCATAAAACACTATCACAACTCACTAAATCAGTCCAGGAAGAAGTAGATTTCCTTATAGTTAAGTTTAATGTAGCGGCACTATCGCAGCCAATGCTATTTTGTGTGTGATATGTGTATGAACCTGTTGATTTGTAAGTAGTTCCATTCCAAATTACACTGTCACAAGCAACAAGGTCGGTAGTAGAAGTTGAGTTTGCCTTTAATGATAAAATCAAAGTAGCAGTACTATCACAACCGGCTGCATTGGTCAGTATAATACCTTGAGTTCCTGCCTTGGTAAAAACCATTGTATTCCATTTAAATGGCAATTCTGAGGAACAAATAGACAGCTTAGTAGTAGAAGGGGATGCCAAACAAGCCCTAGTTATCGTTATTGAATACACTTTCACGTCTCCATTCTGAGCAGTTACCCTCATATTGATGGTATTAACGCCAATGTTTAACGGCAATGAGGTAGAAGTAGAACCATTTGCAAAGGAAGTATATGCACTACCATTAAACTGTAATTCTATTTTAGCTGAGTCTTGTTGTTTGGTAGCAGTAACAGTCGTATTCGTTACATAATTATGTACATTGATACTGTAAGTAGTTTTTAAACTATCAAATACTGGGTTTAATGCCCCTGCCGTAACAGATAATGCAACTAAATTATTGTTGCGAGAAAGGATTGGCGTATTCCTTAACACCACTAAACTATCAGTTGCTGCAGTGGTATTGATAGCAGCAATATCTACTTTTCCATCACCATCTATATCTCCAGTTGCGATACTTGATAAATTAATTGCTTTTGCTAAAGTTACAACTGGAGCAAACGTCACATTGCTTGCGCCTGTTGTATTTGTTACATTTCTTAAAATATACAATCCTTTTCCATTTGGAGTAACAGCAATATCCAATCTTCCATCTCCATCTATATCTGCAATATTCATGTACC
>CANGFK010000240.1 GCA_947452925.1 Chitinophagaceae bacterium
GTTTTCTTTCTTCATCAGGACGGCAATCCACATGTATTTCAGTACACGGTCCACAAGGGCCGGTATCGCCCATCTCCCAGAAATTATCTTTCTTATTACCCAACAAAATCCTGTCTTCAGCAATCACTTTCTTCCATTCATAGTACGCCTCTTGGTCTTTTGGCAAGCCTTCTTTTTCATCTCCCTGAAAAATGGTTACATACAAACGGTCTTTATCCAGCTTATAAACCTCCGTCAATAATTCCCAACTCCAGGCAATGGCTTCTACCTTAAAATAATCGCCAAAACTCCAGTTACCCAACATTTCAAACATGGTATGGTGGTAAGTATCCACGCCCACTTCTTCCAAATCGTTGTGCTTTCCACTTACCCGTAAACACTTTTGGGTGTCGGCAATACGGTTATGCACCGGCTTTCCATTACCTAAAAACAAATCTTTAAACTGGTTCATCCCTGCATTGGTAAACAACAAAGTAGGATCATTTTTTATCACTATCGGAGCCGACGGAACTATCTGGTGTTGCTTGCTTTTAAAGAAGTCTAAGTACTGTTGACGTATTTCTGCGCTTGTCATTATTGCCACCTGTTTATTAAAAATTATGAGTAATACCTTAAAAAATTATCTTTGAACGCGGCGAAGTTAATTGGATGAGGCGAAAAATAGTGATTAGTGGTTAGTGATTAGTGATTAGTGATGGGAAGGAAGGGGAAATTTGGGTATAATTGCTGAGAAAAGTTCTTTAAAATAGCAGAACATCCCTTTGGATTTTATCTGTAGAGAATGATTCTTGTCCTTGTAAGAATGATTCTTACAAGGACAAGAATTATTATTGTAAGGGAAAAAATCGTTCTTACAAGGGTAAGAACCATTCTTGCAAGAGTAATAATCATTCTTACAAGGGTAAAAATAGATTTTCACAAGGCTATTTTCATTCAACGGTTAGTAGGATGAGTTAAATAAATAAAATGAAGAAAATAAAATATTTCTACAATACAAACACACTGCGATTCGAGAAGATGGAGACGCCTTTTAGGGTGCGGATGCTTCAGATATTTGGTTTTGTGGCTGCGGCATTGGTAACTGCTTTTATCTGTGTAAACATTATATATCGCTATTTTCCATCTGCAAATGAGAAAATATTGCAGGAACAAAATAAGTCTTTGAAGGATGATTATGTGGTGCTGCAAGACCGTGTGACGCAACTGAAACAGCAGATGAATGAACTGGAAAACAGGGACAACACGGTGTATAGAGCCATTTTTGAATCGACCCCAATACCTGACAGTGTGCGTGTGAAAACGATGGAGAAAAGTAAAGAAGTACAACTGGTGCAGGGATTGAGCGAAACACAATTGATTGCTGGACTGAAAGACCAATTGAATAACCTCTCCCTGCGTACGGCTTTTATGGATAAAAGCTACAACGAAATTGCGGGGATGGTGAAGAATAAAGAGAAACTGTTGTTAGCAATTCCTGCCATACAACCCGTTAGTAATAAAGATTTGAGTAGAGTGGCAAGTGGATTTGGGTATCGGATTGACCCGGTATATAAGGTACGTAAATTTCATGCTGGACTAGATTTTACAGCACCACAAGGCACCCCCATCTATGCTACCGCAGATGGAACGGTGAAGATGGCAGGGTTTGATAACAGTGGGTTCGGAAACCACGTAATCATCAATCATGGCTTTGGATATGAAACTTTATATGGTCACATGGTACGCGTAAAATCCAGAAGTGGAAACAAAGTAAAACGCGGCGATGTAATTGGTTATGTGGGTAGTACCGGGAAAAGTACAGGACCTCACTGCCACTACGAAGTGCACCGTAATGGACAACCCGTAGATCCAGTATATTATTTTTACAACGATGTTGATCCTGCTCAGTTTGAGCGTTTGCAGAAACTGGCAGCGAGTGCGAACCAGAGTTTTGACTAAAGGAAATTTGAAAAAAAAGGTGCAGTCACACCCAAGTAACACACCCATAATTAAAATAGAACCGCATAGCACTGATGGATTGACAAGTTAAATCTCACCCATAAATCATTGTTTTTTTATGCAATCTATCGCCAAAATAAGGGTACATCCCTAACTTGAAAGTGTCTTAGAATAAATATATTCTTCAATTCAATAATTTCTATTGAGACTATTACATCTTTGCAAGATTATGTCACTATGTATTGTTCTTAATTTTTTGTCTAACTAAAAGATATATGAAGAAAAGTCTATTGTTACTCGTCACTGTTGCTTGTAGGTTATCCGTAATGGCTCAATTCCAAACTAATTCACAACCAATTGTAGGTCCCGGAAGAGCTGTAGACCCCTACAACTACAAGATTGTGAAAACACAAGAATTTGCAAATGCATCTGTTTCTTGTGCTCATCCCTTGGCTAGTAAAGTAGGTGCTGAGATTATGAGACGTGGTGGAAATGCATTCGATGCTGCCATTGCTACACAGTTTGCCTTAGCTGTGGTTTATCCTGAAGCTGGCAACATTGGCGGCGGTGGATTTATGGTTGCACGTACGACTCTAGGAAAAAATATAGCAATAGACTACCGCGAAACTGCTCCCAACAAGGCTACCCGTGATATGTATCTGGACAAAGATGGCAATGTAATCCCCAAACTTTCCTTGCTTGGGCATTTGGCAAGTGGTGTACCGGGTACAGTTGCTGGTTTGTTCGAAACATATAAATATGCAAGACTGCCCATGAAAACATTGGTTCAGCCTGCAATAGACATTGCCGAGTTTGGCTATTCAATTACCGAAAGAGAAGCAAAGGGCTTGAATAATACCAAGGCATCTTTCGTTCAAAATTCTACACAACCAAGTGCCTATGTTAAGGA
This sequence comes from Chitinophagaceae bacterium, assembly GCA_947452925.1. Taxonomy (GTDB): domain Bacteria; phylum Bacteroidota; class Bacteroidia; order Chitinophagales; family Chitinophagaceae; genus Parasediminibacterium. The sequence continues at coordinate 2,849 of CANGFK010000240.1, forward strand.
AACGCCTTGGAAAGCAGGAGATACACTGGTTAATAAAGATTTGGCAGAAACCTTGAAAAGAATACGTGACTATGGGCAAAGAGGGTTCTATGAGGGAAAAACAGCTCAACTGATTGTCGAAGAAATGAGACAAGGAACGGGCATTATCAGCTTAGATGATTTAAAAAACTATAAAGCTAAAGAACGCACTGCCCTTCAGTTCAACTACAAAGGATATGAAATCATTGGCATGCCGCCGCCAAGTAGTGGAGGTATCATCATAGAGCAAATGATGAAAATGATTGAACACAGAAACATTGCGCGCTATCCATTCCAGAGTCCTCAACAAGTACAGTTGATGGTGGAAGTAGAACGTAGGGCTTATGCAGACCGCGCAGAACATTTGGGTGATCCAGACTTCTGGAGAGTGCCTCTGAAAACATTGGCAAATGATAAATACCTAGCCAACAGAATGATTGATTATGACAGCACCAAAGCAACACCAAGTGCCAACATCAAAGCAGGCACTATCCACGAGAGCGACCAGACAACGCACATAAGCATCCTAGATAAATTTGGCAATATGGTTAGTGTAACTACAACTCTCAATGGAGGTTATGGCAGCCGTACAGTTATTGGTGGTGCAGGTTTTATAATGAATAATGAAATGGATGACTTCAGCGCAAAACCAGGTGCACCCAACATGTTTGGTGCAGTTGGTGGTGCTGCAAATGCCATACAGCCCAATAAAAGAATGCTTAGTTCTATGTCACCAACGTTGGTACTGAAAAACAAAAAACCATACATTGTTGCAGGTACACCCGGTGGAACGACCATCCCTACATCTGTATTCCAGACGTTAGTAAACCTGCTAGAGTACAATACGAGTGCAGAAGATGCTGTGAACAAGCCAAAGTTCCATCATCAATGGTTGCCAGATCAGGTAGATATTGAGCCTACTTTCTCTGCTGAAACAAAGACAGCAATGGAGGCAATGGGCTATAAGTTTCATGACCGTGCACAACTGGGGCGTACAGAAGTAATTCGTATTCTTCCAACTGGTAAAAGAGAAACCGCTGCGGACAAACGTGGTGATGATTGCGTGGCAGGATACTAAGAAATTAATAATTGACGAGGGTATTACCCATTTTAAATTTAAACCTCATAATTTAAGATAAATGCTTAAAGCTCTATTTGTTTCATTCCTGATTGGTCTCATTAATGTTTCCAATGCACAAGAAATAAAAAAAGTGGATACCGATTTATTATTCACCTGCTACAAGCAGGGCAAAAGCGGCGACTGCGTTTCTGTTGGCTTCACCAAGGCAGTAATTGGTATGTTTGGCGTGTATGGTGTATTTAAGGAAAGAAATATTGATGATACGCATACAGAAGTAACATTGAAAAATGGCAAGAAATATATTCTTTCTAATGAAGAATTCCTCATGGCAGATACCGCTATGCATATCAAACCCGGTCCAAATGCTGATGCTGAAATTATAGGTTATGCCACAAGGTGCTTTGCAGTGATGGCCAAGGTGAAACAAGACTTAGAGAATTTTGACACCTACCAGAAGTCGTTAAATAAGTTGCAGCGCAGTGCGCATGGAAAAAAAATTTTCTACACACTTGGCTTAGAAAAAAATGTGGAGGTATTGGATAAAACACCCGATGATGTGAATATTGGAATTGCTTGGACTAAGAAACATGTTGTTTTTGTGAGTAATGGGTACATGGATAAGTACGGCAAAAAAGTGCCACTTGAATCAATCTATTACGGTGGACTGAAACTGATTCCGTAATTACTTATCTCTACCAGCAATCATTAGTTATACGATAGAAATAAAAGATTACTATCCCCTGTTTACACAGAAATTCAATATGTTAATATATACTCCAAGTGGTTATTCTTTTTTCATAAAATATAAAACCAAAGTAATCTAGAGGGTATATCACTTACTTTTACACCCTCCTAACAGACAACTTGATTATGAGGTATCATCGGTTACACTCTTAGAAAGTCTTTTAGGTTGTTTTGCTTGCACAAAGAAATGAATTTATGGAAAGAAGAATAGTGTACCTGATAAACCCTATATCAGGCACTCATAAGAAAGAGGATATAAAGAAATTAATACACGAGATTACTACTGATAAGAATATACCCTTTGAGATAATTCCCACAAATGCCAGCGGCAATTATGGCTTTCTTAAAGAAAAAATTGATACAGACAATATCACGGATCTGGTTATTGTTGGCGGAGACGGTACGGTGAATCAGATTGTAAACTCATTATACCAGATTGTTGATGTAAACTTTGGGATTATCCCTGTTGGTTCTGGTAATGGTCTTGCTTATGCAGCCGGCATACCCAAAAAACCAAAAGACGCAATACTACACCTCTTTGAAGGAACTCCGCAGCGTGTGGATGCTTTCACCATCAACGACCGTTTCTCTTGCATGCTTAGTGGACTTGGCTTCGATGCCAAAGTGGCTCAGGACTTTTCTACCAGTGCCACACGTGGGCTGCTTACGTATACCCAACAAAGTCTCCTGAACTTCTTCAAGGCACAGCCATACCAGTTTGAAGTAACCGTAGAAGACTTCACCTTCTTCACAGAGTCTTACTTCATCAGCATTGCCAATGGCAATCAGTTTGGTAACAACATCACTATTGCGCCACAGGCAGACCTGACCGATGGACTTCTGGATGTAGTTATTGTGCAAAAGATGAGTAAAGCACAGTTGCCCTTTGCGGTACTCCGACAGATACGAGGCAACAACAAATTGCAAAATCTGGTTAAAGAAATAAGTACACAGAACATATTATACTTTCAAACGTCCGAGCTTTCTATCAGAAATCTAAAGCTAGCCCCTCTCCACATAGATGGCGAACCCACAGAAACAACAGATTATTTTGAGGTGAAAGTGTTGAAGGATTGCTTCAAATTGATCAGATAGTAGATTGATAAAAATTAACTTAATAAAAATTGGAATTTTATCTGA
>CANGFK010000241.1 GCA_947452925.1 Chitinophagaceae bacterium
CTTATATTCTTTACCCTCTGCTACTATGCTTAAAAGATAGGTATGACCTATTGCACCAATTATTTTTGAACTTACATAAACGCCTGACTCTGTTTCTATCAAACTATCAGTAACTCCATCCGTACTATCAGTAATCTTTACTACGGCACCACTTACTGTTGGAAAGGTATTATTTTGATAGAAGCCAACTGTTTTGCTGATAGTAACAGAATAAGGGCCAGGATCATTAGTTATATTCCCTTCAATTGCTATTGTTGTCGGAGCCGTCGACAGGTCAAGTGTTATTACCTTTTTGCATGCGAATAAGGCAGCAAACCCAGTTATTATTAAATATTTTATTTTGCCTTTCATCTATAAGAATTTAAAGTTGTAAGTAACAGAAGGAACCAATTTAAACAAGGTTGTTTTCACCGCCTGTGTTTTGTTGGGATCGTTGGGGTCTTCCTGGAAGTTTATGCTGAAAGCGTTGGCATGATTGAGCGCATTATACAGAGAAAAGCTCCAGTTGCTATCAAATTTCTTTGTCTTTTTCCCTTGCAAAGTAGCAGCCAAATCCAGCCTGCTGTAGCTTGGAACACGATAGGAGTTTCGCTCGGGATAATAAAAATATACCTGCCCGTTCAATGTATATTTACCGCTAGGATAGGTTACTGCATCTCCGGTATAATAAACAAAAGTAGAAGAGAACGTCCACTTGGCATTTGCTTTATAAATGCCCACAATAGACAGTTCATGTGTTCTATCTTGAGTTGCATTGTACCATTTTCCATTGTTTATTCCCGCTATCTTCCTTTCAGATTTTGCAAGCGTATAACCAATCCAGCCATTTAGCTTACCATACTTCTTTTTCAGAAAAAGTTCTAGTCCATAAGTACGACCTCTACCAAACAACAATTCATTTTCTACGTTTTCATTGGCTCTTAACTGTGCTCCATTCTTATAGTCAATCTGATTCTGCATTTCCTTGTAGTAGGTTTCTGCAGAAAACTCATAGAGGTTATTTTTAAAATTCTGATAATATCCGATAGATACTTGATCGGCTATTTCTGGCTTCACGTTATTACTACTACCAATCCATAAATCAGTTGGATTGGCACCTGTTGAGTTGGATAATAAATGTAGATTTTGTACATTCCTAGTGTAAGAGAACTTGATTGATTTGTTTTCTCTTAGCCTGTAGCTTGTTGCAAACCTCGGTTCTAGGTTCGTGTATGATTTAACAATCTTTCTTGAGGAATAATAACTGCTATCCTTGGTGGTTCCATCGTCATTATAGGTATAGAAAGTACCTGGTCCCAATGCACTAAAATTCACCAATCGTAACCCATAAGTAACATTGAGTCTGGAGGCAGCACTCCACTCGTGAGAAATATAAGCAGCACTCTCTAGGCTAAGTTTCTTTTGTAAATTTAAACTATTGAAACTTGAAGAACCAGATGCAGTAATTGTACCCGGCAGAATGCTGTGCCTCTTTACATCAATACCAAAATTTAACTTGTTGTCTGCATTGATGAAATGTTGAAAATCTTGTTTTAAGTTCCAATCTCTTATACGAGAAGTGATAGAAATATTGTTTGTTCCAGCCGTGATATCTATTACGTAGTTATAGTTAGAATAAATCAACGAAGTATTAGAGAATAATCTACTGTTGAACAAATGGTTCCAACGAAGCGTACTAGTAAGATTTCCATAATTAATGCCAAAAACACTCCCCAGTCCAAGATCATCTCTTCCTGTATAGGCAGATAAGTATAGGTGGTCTTTGTCGCTTAACTTATAGTTTGCTTTTGCATTCAAATCATAGAAGTAAAGTACGTCTTTGTTGATACTCGTATCTTTTGAAAGCTTTAGAAACAAATCAGCATAGGTTCTTCTTGCGCTCATAATGAAAGAACCTTTGTCTTTATTCAGTGGTCCTTCAGCAGTAAATCGAGAAGAAATAAGCCCAATACCTCCATTAAACCTAAATTTTTGGTTGTCACCATCATTCATTTTGATGTCTAAAACAGACGACAACCTACCGCCATACTCCGCCGGCATTCCCCCTTTGTAAACTGTAACATCCTTGATGGCATCGGAATTAAAGGTAGAAAAGAACCCAAGCAGGTGTGATGGATTGTACACAACAGCTTCGTCTAATAAAATCAAGTTCTGATCTGCACTTCCTCCACGTACATAAAATCCACCATTGCCTTCTCCTGCACTTTTAATGCCGGGTAACAATTGCAATGTTTTCAGAATGTCTTGTTCACCAAATAAGACAGGAATATTTTTTATTTCATCTATGGAAAGTTTTTGTACTCCCATTATAGGTCTGGAAACATTGTCGCTTTTTCGTCTACTAGTCACAGTTACCTCTTCAAGCATAGCAGTACTTTTAGATAGGTTTATCTGCATTGTCAAGTTTTTATTCAACTCAACTTCTATACTATCTGTTTTATAGCTAGAGAAACTAATAGTAAGTTTATAATGTCCAGGTGCTGCACTAACCGAATAAAATCCGTACGAGTTAGTTACAGTACCAAGTCCTTTTTGTCCAAAAATTCCTACACTAGCTCCAATCAGCGATTCGCCTGTTTCTTTGTCTAGAACAATACCGCTTATAGAGAATTTATTTTTCGATTGCTGACCGAACGATATAAAAGGAATCAATATAAAAATGAGAAAATTTCTGACTAAGTAATACTTCATACTATTTTTTGTGGGTTCACTTATTTGACGGCGAAAGTAATCATCCAATTTGCACGTATTTGTTATATTGATGTTACAAAATAGTAGTTAAATAGTTGCGAAGTGAGCGTATGTTCAACGAGTTTGTTTCTTTTTGAGACGAAAAAACAGGTTAAAAGAAAATATCATAAGGGAGGATATATCCAACATAAACCCTTTGCTACTAAGCCGAACGATCTGACAAAAAAATTGTAATTAATAAATGACTAGCATTGTTTATAAACTGTTTTCAAAAAAATATTTCCAAAAAATTCTTATTGACGATAAATTTGCCTCGATAGAAGGGTTATTTTTTCTAATTAGAAAAAAGTTTAAGGTAATTTAAATCTCAATTTAAATTAATAAATCGTAAAATTGCGTTTCAAAGCATCAACCCCACAAACAATTATGATAATAGATTTAATCATTAAGTCGCTAATCCAGTACAGATTTTACATCATTGCTGGCATTTTTACTGCCAAGTTTTTGGTTCTTATATGGTATAAACCACACAGACCAAGTTATGCTTTTTCAAATTTTTTCAGGTACTATAGCAGATTTGACAAAAGAGATGGAAAGGAATCAAAATGGAAAATATTTGTAGCCCTAAACAACCTTCTGAGCGTAGCATTGTACATTGCTGTTTTTGTGAGCATTTTATCTTTACTAATGTTCTTAATGCAGAAGAAGGTTATTTCATTCTAGTAAGTAAATTTCTGATTTGTTTTTCTTATCTTATTTTTTAAATAGTATTCGTAGGAGTTAGTAATTTTAGTTCCTTTTATCCATACCCCAAGTAAGTTTCTCACGTAGTGTAGATAGGAATGAGTTTTCATTTAGCTTAATCAGGTTTGCATCAAATACTTCTCTACGTACAGCAAGTTGTATGTTTTTATCTACAATTTCTCTTCTTGCATCTAAAGCACAAATAAACTGATCCGAGCGACTTTCAATCTCAAAAGAAATAATACTGGAGTCTGCCACCACTATACTCCTCACATTTAAGTTGTGCGGAGCTACAGGTGTAATGACAAAGTTTCTAGAATCTGGAAATACAATTGGCCCCGTACAGCTAAGACTGTAACCTGTAGAGCCTGTTGGGGTTGCTACTATCAACCCATCTGCCCAAAAAGTATTTAAAAATTCACCATTCAAGTAGGTATGAATCTTTATCATTGGTGCAGTATCTCGCTTGTGTATTGCAAACTCATTTAAGGCAAAAGGGCTGTCCTCAAATAAATCTATATTAGAATCCAAGTGAATTAAACTTCTCTTATCAGAAATAAAAGTATGGTTTACAATAGCATCAACGGCTAAACTGAGTTCATCTTTGCTGATGTTGGCAAGAAAGCCGAGCCTCCCAAAATTTATCCCTAACAAGGGTATCATTTTCTCCCTTACAATGGTCGTAGCATCTAGTATTGTTCCATCTCCTCCGAGAGTGATGAAACAATCTATCTGACTATCCAAATCCCCGTAACCATCAAAAGGGGTGACATTTTCCAATAGGGGTATTGGTAAGTTATAAGCTGTAAGTAGTGTTCGGTACATCAATACCGAAATTTTGTGTTTAGCCAGTTCCTCGAGTAGAATCAATAATGGAGCTTCTTGTTCATGATCTAAACCTCTGCTATATATCGCAACTTTCATAATTTTTTAATTCATTTACTGGAGTGATAATCCTTAGTTATTATACTAATGACCGTGTAAATATAACCCTCCTTTACCCAATTGGTTGTAGCTCAACTCGAATCTTAATACTACATCATATATAGTGACCACATCCAACCCTATCCCACCGGTGTACAAAATCTTATTATTCAAAAAACTATTACCCGGGTACTTGTTGTTGGCATAACCTGCATCACAATATAATTTCAGGAAATACCTAAACGGAATCTGATTATAATTTTTACTTTTCAAGTGCGTATTAAGGGTATATTTTCCTATTTGCCTACACAAGGTAGCTTGTGCTAGCACCGCTGCATCGCCATCTATTACATAGTACTCAAGCCCCCTCAACAAAAAATTGTTGTAGCCAAATAATTGTTGATTTAAAAAGGAATTACTACTTGGCGTCTTGACTGTTGCGGTGGCTGATAATCTGATAAACGTTTTGTTGGCAATAGGATGGGCATACAATCCACTGAGTCCAAACTGCCACAGATTCGTTTCCTTATCAAGCCCCCTTTTGTCAATATATCCATCTATAGAGTACCCTTTTGTTGGATAACGATTGTAGTCTAGGTTCAGATATCTGAACCTGTAGTTAAAGCTAACGTACTGGATATTTGTCTTTCCGTTTGGAAAATAGTTTGGATTAGCAACTAGCACGGTATCAGAAATAGATGCATTTGTGTATGAAATTGTGAACGAGTGTCTCCACTTTTGGTCTGGTCTGTATGAGTAGGATATATCTGCACGCCGTGAAGAAATCAGATAGTTATTACTAGTTATAAAGACCTGCTTATTCAAACTGGTTGAATCATTCAACTGCTTTTGTGTGGAAAAAGTATATCCTACATTAAAACCATGTTTCAAAGATTTATTAACGAAGGGAAGGTTATATCGTAAGCTAACCTGTTTGTTATATCCATCAATCAGCCAGACATTCAAGGCATCATTATGTCCTGTAAGGTTGTATTGTGTAAATTGAATCCCATAATTAACCCTACTCAAATCTCTTTTTTCAGTAACCCACCATTGGTTAAAATTTCTATCAATCAACGTAAAGTAGGGCACAGGAAACAAATACCAACGCTCTTTTACTTCTACTTTGATGGAAACAATATCTCCCATTGTGTCTGTTGAAGTAATCTTTACATCAATGAAAAGTGAAGTATTGTATACCTGATTTTTGCTTTTTTCAATTTGTTCTTTAAGGTCTTTTGAGGCAATGACATCTCCTGTCTTAAGGGTCATCTCTCTTAGAATGATATATGCCTTAGTCCTTTTGTTTCCCTCAATTACTACATTAGAGATTAAAATGTTTCCACTTTTTATTGAGTCATTTTTTGCACTTCTATTACCCACACTATCCTTTTGTGCTACAACGCAAGTAACACTTACAGAAAGAAATAGTAATACACTTAGCAAATATTGCATCAAG
>CANGFK010000242.1 GCA_947452925.1 Chitinophagaceae bacterium
AGAACATGATGCCAGTTACAAACAACAAGAGCCTGCACCACGCTATCATGCAAGGGATTCGGCTATTTACTATGCCTCTCTGTTCGATGCAAAAGTGTTGTTGGGCAGTGCGACACCATCCATCGAAACCTACTTCAATTGCTTACAGCATAAGTATGGATTAGTAACCTTATCTGAACGCTTTGGCAAGGTAGATTTACCAACGATAGAATTGGTAGACCTAAAATTAATCGCCAATAAAGACAAAAGCAAGGTCGCTTTATCGCCTCAGATGTTAGCAGCAATAGAAGTTTCGCTATCACAAAATAAGCAGGTGATATTGTTTCAGAACAGGCGAGGGTATAGTCCCTATATGATATGCAATAACTGCGGATGGATACCCCAATGTCAGCATTGCAATGTGAGCCTCACCTACCATAAAGCAAAGAATAAACTGAGCTGTCACTATTGCGGCACCACCTATCCGGTCTTACATACCTGTGCGGCTTGTGGTAGCCACAACTTTATTCAGAAGAACTTTGGTACAGAGAAGTTAGAGGAAATGGTGGCAGAACAGTTCCCAAATGCACGTGTTGCACGGATGGATTATGATACGGTAAAAGGAAAGCACGACCACGACAACCTCATAAAACTATTCGAACAACAGCGGATAGACATTTTGGTGGGCACGCAGATGGTGGTAAAAGGATTGGACTTCGAACATGTAAACTTGGTAGGCATCATTGATGGCGATGGAATCTTACACTTTGCCGACTTCCGTGTAAATGAAAGAGCCTTCCAGTTGATGGAACAAGTAAGCGGACGGGCAGGTCGAAAAGATGGAAAAGGCAAAGTGTTAATCCAGGTGAGTAATGTACAGCACCCGGTGTTGGGATTTGTGCAGGCACACGATTACTTACAACTATATAGTTATGAAACAGAGGGGAGACTTGCGTATCAATATCCACCATTCTTTAGAATTATACAGTTAACTTTTAAGCATCGGGATAGTTATGTGGCGGAGGAAGCGGCTAATATATTGTTACAAGGTTTGCAGGTAAACTTCAGACAGTACTTACATGGACCAGCACAACCACCAGTAGATAGGGTGCGCAATCAATATCTTTGGGAAATATTAATTAAATTGCCCAAGGATGCTGCAACCATCAATCAATGTAAGCGAGAGATTCAACAGCAGATAGCCATCATTCAAAGCGATAAACGATGGAGAAGCGTGAGTATTGTGGTAGATGTAGACCCGGTATAGACAGGAAAAAAGATAGTAGTTATTAGATAGTAGATATGAATTGTGATTCGTTCAAACTAATATCTACTATCTAATATCTCATAACTAAAAAAAATGTGGGAACCATATAAAAAAGGATTTAAGGCGTATTTACAACTAGAGAAGTCATTAAGTGATAACTCGGTGGAGGCTTATCTGCGTGATGTAGAGAAGCTGACGGAGTATTTATTGGCTTCCAAAACGATGAAGAATCCTGCGGAGATAGAACTGAAGGACCTACAGGCATTTGTGAAATGGGTGGCAGAACTAGGAATGACCGCTACTTCACAAGCGCGTATTATCTCAGGTATCCGAGGGTTTTATAAATACTGTTTGTTGGAGGATATCTCCAAAACCGATCCCTCTACTTTGTTAGATGCACCCAAAACAATCAGGCTTTTACCAGACACCCTCAGCTTCGAAGAAATAGAAAGTATGATTGCCGCTATCGACCTAAGTAGGGCAGAAGGACATCGGAACAAAGCGATGCTCGAAACCATGTATAGCTGCGGATTACGTGTAAGCGAGACCATAAACCTGCAATTAAGCTGTCTCTTTTTTAATGAAGGTTATATACGTGTAATCGGAAAGGGAGATAAAGAAAGGTTGGTGCCCATCGGTAGCGACGCCATGAAATATATCCGGTTATATGTAGAAACGGATAGGAAGCAAATCCGTATCAAGAAAGACTTCGAAGACATCGTATTCCTTAACAATAGGGGAGCGGCTTTATCGAGGGTAATGGTATTTTACATCATTAAAGACTTAGCGCTCAAGGCAAACATCACCAAGGTTATCTCTCCGCATACTTTCCGGCATTCATTTGCTACGCACTTAGTAGAAGGAGGAGCCGATTTAAGAGCTGTGCAAGAGATGTTAGGTCACGAAAGCATTACTACTACCGAGATTTATACCCACTTAGACAAGGAATTTCTAAGGAGTACCCTACAACGTTTTCATCCTGCATACAAATACTAAAAAGACGACTATCTAAGTTCACCACTAATAACTAATAACTAATAACTAATAACTAATAACTAATAACTAATAACTAATAACTAATAACTAACACTATATTATCTGCAAAATCAAATACATGGCAGGTCTGTTCTTTGATATTGAATGACTCCAGTTGATGGAGTACTTAGGTAGATGCAATGGGTTATTGGGATCCATCAGAATATAGGTAGCCGACTTGGTAGTTTTATAAGTACACATACTCATAATATACCCCTTCACTCCAGATTTTTTATCTCTAGATGTTAAGGTGGCATAATTGTTTGGTTTGTTCAGATCTCCCGCAATTAATATCTGATCGCCATGTTCCGATTTGTTTATCATCCTGTGCAAATCACTACAGGCATTAGTCCAGGATGAACCATCACCTTTTCCGCATGATTTTGTACTCACAAACCGAACACGATTTGAAGCATTGCTTTGTATAGTCAATAGGATAAGAAATAAGGAAAACACACAGGCAGGAAGGCTGATTGTCTTTATAAATGCCGAGGTTACTTGTTGTGTAAAAGGGTTTATCATTTTCTTTAGTTTTTTTGTTTAATGATTTTTCACACGCAAGCAGTGCAATGATAGTTTATTTTGTCTTATGGTTACTACCCACAACTGATTTAGTCATGAATATATTTTTACACAAAGTCTAATAAGTGTTAATGCTACAATATATATTTGTGTTTTAAAAGCTAATCGCTTCCTTTATGCAACAAATTCTATTAAGGCTAACCCTCCTTCTTCTAATTTGCCTTTTATGTCAAAATGTGTTTTCTCAAGAGGCAGTGGACCTTCCTAATAATCCCTTTGGTAGCGCTGGTGATTGCAAGGATAGAAATCTAATTATTAATTGTTTCGTTTCCGAACCTAAAAAAGAATGGACTCAAGAAGAAAAAGAAGCAATACTTGTGCAAGAACAAACAGGTATTGAATGGCTAAAGAAACAGGCGACTAAACGAGGGATTTTTAATCTTTCCTACCAGACATTCAACCTAGGACTCAAAAATGATATCACTGTCGATAAAATTGAGCGAGCGTCAGAACCCAAAAAGCTTAAAGTTCATTGGGCAACTTTCGCATTGCACGCCGCTGGCTATAGTAATGTTTATAGACTCTACGATACCTTGAAGAAGCGATATAATGTGGACAATGTGGTGGTTATCGTTTTTGCAAGAAAAGAAGGTCGCAGTTATGCCCAGCCAACTTTTCCTGCTGCCGTCGCTTTTAATAAAGAAATGTTACTGGAAGGTGCTGTTGTTTACAGAACCTATTGGGATACTGGAAAGGATTTGTGCGCAGGAACAATCATGCACGAAATGTTGCACCTCTATGGGGCTTGGGATATGTATCAGTCCGATTTGAGAGGAGATGATGTACAGGTAACAATAGATAACCTGTTCAAGAAGAGTATCATGATTCATGATAGAGATAATGAACTGAAAGGACTCATGGTAGACCAGCTAACAGCTTGGCGCATAGGTTGGACGAAAACATATTGGCCTTGGTATGAAATGTTCAGAAAGGATGGAGAAGTAAAATATTGGAACACTATACCCGGTACTAAGCAAGAAGATTAGAACCCTTCGTCCCTAAAGGGGGACTTGTAACACTCAAACTATTATTATTATCTTTCCTTTTCGTACTTTAAAATATCAGACTTTTACAACTTATCAGGATGTTGCCAGTTTTCCTTTAGGGACTGAAAGGTTATTTCATTCATCCAATATTAGTCATTTACAATCAATCAATGACCCAAGTCCCCCTTTAGGGGCGGAGGGTGCAATTTAAAATCACTAAACCCCTATTTTTGCAGCCTTCTAAACAAGTAAAACTTATTTATTATGGCACAAAAGATTAAAGTAGCTAATCCTGTAGTTGAATTGGATGGTGATGAAATGACCCGGATTATCTGGAAATTCATCAAAGACAAATTAATACTTCCTTATCTGGAATTGGATATTAAGTATTATGATCTAGGTATAGAACACCGTGACGAGACCAACGATCAGGTTACTATCGACTCTGCAAATGCCATCAAACAATATGGTGTAGGTATCAAATGTGCTACTATTACTCCTGATGAACAAAGAGTAGAAGAGTTTAAGTTGAAACAAATGTGGAAGAGCCCGAATGGCACTATCCGTAACATTCTGGATGGCACTGTTTTCCGCGAACCAATCGTTTGTAGCAATGTGCCTCGCTTAGTTCCAAACTGGACAGCTCCTATCTGCATCGGTCGTCACGCTTTTGGCGATCAGTACCGTGCAACAGATTTCGTCACCAAAGGAAAAGGTAAATTAACCATCACTTTCGAAGGAGAAGATGGAACAAAACAATCTTTCGAAGTATTCAATTTCAAGGGAGATGGCGTTGCTTTGGCAATGTACAATACCGATGAGAGCATCTATGGTTTTGCTCGTGCTTGTTTCAATCAGGCATTAGCCAAAAAATGGCCTTTGTATCTTTCTACCAAGAATACGATTCTTAAAAAATATGATGGTCGTTTCAAAGACATCTTTGAAGATGTTTATCAAAACGAATTCAAAGCAAAATATGCAGAAGCCGGCATCACTTACGAGCACCGTTTGATTGATGATATGGTTGCTAGTGCTTTAAAATGGAATGGTAACTTTGTATGGGCTTGTAAAAACTATGATGGCGACGTACAAAGCGATACAGTTGCACAAGGTTTTGGCAGCTTAGGTTTGATGACTTCTGTATTGATTACACCAGATGGTAAAGTGATGGAAGCAGAAGCAGCACACGGAACTGTTACACGTCACTACCGCGAACACCAAAAAGGAAAGCCTACTTCTACAAACCCAATCGCTTCAATTTTCGCTTGGACAAGAGGACTTGAGTTTCGTGGTAAATTAGATGGTAACCAACCATTAATTGATTTCTGCCATGCTCTGGAAGAAGTTTGTGTAGAAACAGTAGAAAGCGGTAAGATGACCAAAGATTTAGCTGTTTGTATCTATGGCAACAAGGTAAATCATGGTGAACATTACCTATATACCGAAGAATTCCTAGATGCTTTGGATGCTAACTTGCAAGCAAAGCTTGGATAATTCTAATTGATAATTGACAGTTTATAATTGATATAAAAGTCCCAAGCAATTGCTTGGGACTTTTTATTTTAGGTGGACAAAGGGTGTACAGTCGTGGGTCGAACCTTCAACGGTCGTGGGTTGAGGCTTCAACGGTCGTGGGTTGAGGCTTCAACAGTCGTGGGTTGAGGCTTCAACGGTCGTGGGTTGAGGCTTCAACAGTCGTGGGTTGAGGCTTCAACAGTCGTGGGTTGAGGCTTCAACGGTCGCGGGTTGAGGCTTCAACAGTCGCGGGTTGAGGCTTCAACGGTCGCGGGTCGAGCCTTCAACAGTCGTGGGTCGAGCCTTCAACAGTCGTGGGTTGAGGCTTCAACGGTCGTGGGTTGAGGCTTCAACGGTCGTGGGTTGAGGCTTCAACAGTCGTGGGTTGAGGCTTCAACGGTCGTGGGTTGAGGCTTCAACGGTCGTGGGTTGA
>CANGFK010000243.1 GCA_947452925.1 Chitinophagaceae bacterium
AGTGTGAAGTTTACGGCAACTCCTACTAGTGGTGGTTCTGCTCCAACCTATCAATGGTTTAAGGATGGTGTTGCAATAACTGGTGCAACTAATGATAACTACTCCTACACACCCGCTGATAAGGATAACATTACTTGTAAAATGGTTTCTAATAGCGCTTGTGTAGTCACGAAAACAGTGACCAGTACTGCCGTTACTGAGAGTGTAGCATCAATTCCAAACGTTGTCATCACCAATCCTGCTACTGCTTGTAGTCCTTTGAAAGTTGATATTACAGCTTCTGCTGTTACTGCTGGCTCTACAGCAGGATTAACTTACACGTATTGGAATGAACTGGCGGCAACTACTTCTTACACAACACCAAGTGCTGCAGGTGCAGGAACTTATTATATTAAAGGAACGTCTGGCGCAGGTTGTTCTGCAGTAAAACCAGTTGTGGTGACTGTAGAAGCTTTGCCAACGCTTAGTGTTACTTCTCCGGCAGCTGTGTGTAGCCCTTCAAAAATTGATATTACTTCTGCAAGCATCACCACTGGTTCAACTGCTGGATTGACTTATACCTATTGGAAAGATGCATCTGCAACAACTACTACTTATGCAACCCCTGCTGCTGCAGATGCAGGCACTTATTACATAAAAGGAATAACTGCTGCGGGATGCGCTGCTGTAAAGGCTGTTACAGTTACTGTAAATGCTTTGCCAAATCTGTCCATCACTAATCCTTTAGCGGTATGTAGTCCTTCGAAAGTGGATATTACCGATGCAACTGTTACTGCAGGCTCTGCGTCGGGATTAACTTATACTTATTGGAAAGATGCATTGGCAACGGCAGTTTACAGTACGCCTACTGCTGCTACCAATGGCACTTATTACATTAAGGGTACAACAGCAGCCGGATGTTCTACTATAAAACCGGTTGCTGTAACAGTGAATGCAGCGCCTAAGGCTTTCACCGTAACTGGAGGAGGTAATTTCTGTAGTGGTAGCACCGGATTTGATGTTGGCTTATCATCATCGGAAATAGGGGTAGATTATCAGTTACAAATTGATGGTTCTGATTTCGGTACTGCTATTTCTGGAACAGGGAGCGCCATTAGTTACTCACAACAAAGTACACTTGGCAGTTACACAGTTGTAGCCACTAATAGTACCACGGGTTGTGTCGCAAATATGACGGGTAGTGTATCTATCTTAAAAACATCTGTACTTACTTTATCAATAAATACTACAGTTTCAAAAAATACTATCTGTTTGGGAGATAATACCCTATTCACTGCATCTGCCCTAAATGCGGGTACTTCTCCTACGTACGAATGGACGGTTAATGGGGTTACTGCACAAGCAAATACCAGCAATACTTTCTCCTCTAAGTCCCTCCGAGATAAGGATACTGTTAAGTGCATACTTAAGAGTACTGCCGATTGTCTGGTGAAAGATACCGCCATCAGTGCGCCGATTGTAGTGACCGTAAACACAGCTCCTGTAGTGCCAGCTATTGTATTGGGTGGTTCAAATCCAATCTGCGCGGGCATTACCACTTCTTTAAGTAATGCATATTCATCCACCCCATCTACCATAAGTAGTACCTGGAGCAGCAATAATGTTTCTGTGGCCACAGTAGATCAAACAGGGTTGGTGACAGGAGTGGGCAACGGTTCTGTTAACATAAATTATGGTGTAACTAATACTTGTGGTACGACAACAAAGAGTTACGTCATTACGGTATCCCCCAAAACAGTCGTTGCAGCCATCGCTGGCGATGCAATAGTTTGTAAGGATCATACCACTCAGTTTACAGACGCAACAAAGGGTGGTGTTTGGAGTAGTTCTAACCCGTCCGTTGCAACTGTAAAGGATGGTTTGGTGAGTGCATTAACCACCGGTCAGTCTACTATATCCTATACAGTGTCGGGTAGTTGTGTTGCTAATGTGCCAGCGCTTATCGTGAAAGTAGTTGGGGAAACACCAAAGGTTTCTTTTACGCCTACCCCGCCAACATGTCTTAATCCTGCTATTGGTAGCATCAGTGTAACAGATGTTAAAGGAAGTGAGGGGCCTTATCAGTGCGTTTATAATGGTACACCTTACGCTATTCCTTTCTCAGTAGGAAACCTAGTAGAAGGAATGTATTCTATTGATATCACCAATCAGTATGGTTGTGTAGTGGATAATACAACTATAAATAACTATCTGCTGGGACTGTCTGATGATGGTAATTGTGATACCCTCTATGTACCTACTTGTTATATACCTGGTCATAAAAATGATTACAATCAAACGCAGTATTTCAAGCCATTGGGTGGGTCAATAGTTAAAGTAAAAGCAATTGATTTTAAAGTATATAATCGCTTGGGCAACCTGGTATTTCAAACCCAGAATTTGTATAACGGCTGGAATGGAACATTTAATGGAATAGATCAACCTACCGGTACCTATGTATGGTATCTGACCTATACCCTCGTAACCGGCAATGGCAAACCAATTGAGCGGAAGGGTTCTTTTGTCTTAATAAGATAGCCTTTGCTTATTTACTAAGTGTAAAATAGCGTACAAATTATTTACTGCTGGCCTAAAATTTCAAGTAAATAAAGACCTTGTTATTGGGAATAACAAGGTCTTTATTGGAAAAAAAGAAGTCTTTATTGAGAAAAAAGAGGTCTTTATTAGGAATAAAAGGGTCTTTATTTGAAGAAAAGAAGTCTTTATTGAGAATTATAAGGTTCTTATTTTGGGAAATAAACCTTAAACGGGATGGAGAAACCATTTTGAAAAACATCGATAATAATTATCAGCCTAAATTTGCTCTTGTCTAAATATATAAAATTGCTTTATAGTCGCAGAATTGATTTTCCTTTTAATAAGTGCAGGTGGGGTGTAAAGCTTATTGTACTTTTTTGTTTATTGATGAGCGGGCAAAAAGCGTATTGTCAACAAGGAACTTTCATTGCGAATGGACCGAACGGATTGTATTCCGTTGATATCAGTACCTGTACTAAAACCTTACTTACAACCTTTTGTAACTATCCGAGCGGGTCTATTGCCTTAGATGGAACTACTTTGTACATTAATGACGGTGCAAATCTTTACAGTACCACATTGGGACCAACTGGAACAACAAATAATTGTGACTTATTAGGTGCTTTTTTGAGTGGGAATAAATCTATATACGGCTTGACAGTTGGTCCCGACGGAATAGTTTATGCTGCAAGTGGCAGTTTGATTGAGACTTACAATCCAGTTACAAAAAATTTTGGCACACTTGGTCGTCTTCCCTCTAATTTGACGATTGGAGGAGATTTGTTATTCTATCAAGGAGACCTCTATGAAATGTGTAGTAACAATAATCTGGTATTAGTTAACAGGACCAATCCTGCAGAGAGTAAAGTGTATATGCAATTTACCGCAGGAACCATTTTTGGATTGGCAAGTGTTACCAAAAAGTGTAGTCCCAACCAGATGTATGCTATTTCTAGATCTGGTGATATTTATGCTGTTGATATGGCAAATAAGGTTCAAACAATTACTCCCACTTGTCGCTTGGGTATTTCAATAAATGACGCTGCTAGTATTGCAGAAACACAAAGTACACCTCCACCAAACCCACCAATTTCACCCAGTCCGATTGTTTATTGCGTAAATACTACTGCAGTTCCACTCACAGCTACTACTTCCGGTAGTAACGATACCCTCAAATGGTATGCAGATGCAAGTGGACGAGAAGAAATTGCAGACCCAACTCCCTTAGTTGGAAGTCAGCAAACCACCACCACCTATTATGTTAGCCAGACAGATATTACCACTGGTTGCGAAAGCGATCCGACACCTGTTGTAGTGAATGTAGATACCTTGTCATCGCCTTCCATCAGCGTGGTTGCAAGCGCTACCACCGTCTGTACAGGTGCACCAGTAAAGTTTACGGCCGCCACTGACCGAGGTGGTACGCCCCCTCGATACCAATGGCAATTGAATGGAATAGATGTTGGAATGGATACAAGTTTCTACATGAATGACACTTTGAAAGATGGTAGCTTGATTCAATGTAAATTAGTCAGTAATGCCAAGTGTTTACGCACCCCCAATGCAATAAGTAACACAGTTGCTATAACTGTAAACAAAATTGATAGCCTGCCCACCATCAAGATAACTGCGAGTGACACTTCATTTTCTCCTTGCTCAACTATATCCTTCAAAGCATCAATTACTGAGGGGGGAACTAAACCTAAATTTATCTGGAAGCAGAATGGGGTAGTGGTTGGAACCAATGACCCTGTTTTTACCTCGGGTAACTTTGTAGATAAAGATACTATCACTTGTAGTTTGATAAGTAATTGGGCCGTTTGTTTACTTGCCGATACTATTGTGAGCAACAGAATAAAGATGTATGCAACGGGTTATGTAACCCCTACGGATTCTATATATACAGATACAACGATTGTATGTAGTGGCACTCTGGTAACATTTACTTCCAAGGCAACTAAGGGAGGAACAGCACCAACGTATCAATGGAAAATTAATGGACGCAATGTGGTGAATGGACCAGATAGTATTTTCAAAACGACCTCTCTCAAAGATGGCGATGTGGTTTCTTGTGTATTGAATAGTAATATACCTTGTCCATTAAACAATCTGGCTGAAAGTAATACCATTAAGATGCATGTTAAGTACACACCAGATTCAGTCATCACTATTCAAACTAGTGACACCAATATCTGTCCGGGTGCAAAAGCAAGTTTTATGGCGACCTCTCCAAGAAACCTACAACTGGATTGGGCAATAAATGGTGTTTATATTGAAACAAATTCAACCAATTCTTTCTCAACCTCTGTATTGCAGGATGGCGATAGAGTCTCTTGTCGTTTTGTTACTGACTATGGGTGTGGTGTAGTAACAATAAGAAGCAACCCCATTGTTGTGCGTGTGGTAAAGGATGTTCCACCAACAATTGTTGTCACCACAGATACTACTACCATCTGTGCGGGAAGTACGCTTCGGTTTTTTGCAGCTACCACTAATGGAGGAGTGAAACCTCATTATCAGTGGATGGTAAATGGTAATAAGGTGGGAGGAGATTCGGCAAAATTCAGTACTTCCATTCTTTCAGATAGTGATGCGGTGTCTTGTTCTATCATAAGCGATATTGTTTGTCTTACAAAGAAAGATGGAGTGAGTAAGCCACTGATTATTACTGTTGTTTCGCCTCCTGCTGTTCCGCCAATAGTTGGTAGTGACAATGTTTGCCAAGGAAAAAATAGTACGTTAACAGACAAAACGGTGGGTGGTAAATGGACAAGTAGTGCAAAGGATATCATTACTATAGATGCTGATTTGGGGATAGTTACTGGGTATAAATCGGGCTCTAGTACCATTAGTTATGCAGTAAAGAATAGTTGTGGCACTACTACACAGGCACTCGTTATAACTGTTGTGGATAGTCCGAATGTGTTTACTATAACAGGGCCGGACTCCGTCTGTGTAAATAATACTATACCGCTAACAGAACAGGCAAAAGGTGGCGAATGGAGTAGTGATAATGCTGCTGTTGCAACAGTAGATAAGGCAAGTGGTGTTGTGAGTGGAATGAATGCGGGAACAGTTAGTATAAAGTATACCATTTCCAATTCTTGTGGAACAGATTATAAAGCAAAGGTTATTTATGTGGTTGGAGAAAAAGCAACGGGCAGTTATACCATCAATCAAGAACCTACTTGTATAGCCCCGGCATCGGGAAGTGTTACTGTTAACATCAGTGGAATTGACAAGTCTTATCAGTATGA
>CANGFK010000244.1 GCA_947452925.1 Chitinophagaceae bacterium
CACTAGATGATGTATTGACTTATGCTGAGAAAACGAACAATCCGAAGTTGTTGATAGAAGAGGTACATGTGCTTTACAATAAGAACAATCCCAACAAAGAAGTAGCTAATTTCTTGAAATGGATTCTGATAAACGGACAGCAATACAATCACGAATACGGATTTATTAATTTATTGACAGGCACTAAAAAACAATCAATAGAAACTATTAAGCAAGGTATCGCACAAGTACAGTAGAAGTTTTAGGTTGTTTCAATAAGATTGTAACCCCTGCCAAGTGCATTGATTGATGATTGTAATCAGTATTACTTCTATCAATTAATGCACTTTTGCAGTAAAGAATATCAGTATGCCCACTCTTCCATTCAATAAGCAAGCGACCACCTTATTCATCCTATTGCTGTTAGGTATTGCCACAGTTAGTCTGTTTGATTATTGCAGCCCTAAGTCACCAACTGAAGATGCCATTGCTAAAGAACCCAATGCATTTGTGGGTAATGAAGCTTGCAGGTCTTGCCATCAGAATGAGTATACACTTTGGAAACAGTCTGATCACTTCAAAGCAATGCAACTACCCAATGATAGTACCGTGGTGGGAAACTTCAACAATACTACCTTTCATGCAGATGGGGTTTCGTCTTCTTTTTCTAAAAAGGATGGTAAATACATTATCAATACCGAAGGAGCCGATGGTAAGAACCACGATTACGAAGTGAAATATACCTTTGGGTACTTCCCTTTGCAGCAATATCTGATAGAAACAGGTGCTGGTAAACTGCAAGCAACAAGATTAAGCTGGGATGCCAGACAAAAGAAATGGTTTCACCAATATGCCGGACAGAAGATACCTGCGGGTGATTGGCTGCATTGGACAGGTAATGCCCAAAACTGGAATACGATGTGTGCGGAGTGCCATAGTACCAACCTGCAAAAGAACTACGACATCAATTCGGATACTTATCATACTACTTTTAATGAAATAAATGTAAGTTGCGAATCGTGCCATGGGGCTGGAAAGCATCACATTACTTACATACAAAGTGAAGGGTATAAACAAGGCAATAAGGTAACGCATTCCTATCTGGAAGTAGGGCCTAGGTCATCTGCATTGGAACATATTCAAACCTGTGCGCCTTGTCATTCTGTTAAGACAAATATTTCTGCTGATAAAATCAACAGTAAAGAGTTTTTAGATAACTATATCCCTGCCATTCCTACCACAGAACGTTTTTATGCCGATGGACAGATGCGGGATGAGGATTATAACTACACCAACTTCCAAGAGAGTAAGATGTTTGCACACAATGTAAGTTGCAATAGCTGTCACAATCCCCATTCGGGTAAGCTAGTTCTTACGGGTAATCAGGTTTGTTTGCAGTGTCATGCGCCTTCTTTTAATACGCCTGCGCACACTTTTCATGCAGAGACTACAACGGGCAGTACCTGTGTAGGTTGCCACATGCCGTCTTTAACCTACATGGGTAATGATATTCGCCACGACCATAGTTTCCGGGTACCACGACCCGATTTGTCGGTTAAGTATGGTACGCCCAATGCCTGCAACAATTGTCATAAAAACAAGCCAGCAGTTTGGGCAGAGGCTGCGGTGAACAAATGGTATGGCAGCAAGCGTAAGTATCATTTTGCCGAAGACTTGATAGAAGGCTCACTATTGCACGAAGGGAGTGAGGGTCATTTATTAAAGCTATTGTCAGATACCGCTGTGCCTGCTATCATTCATGCTACTGCTGCTAATTATTTAGGAAACATCCCTACCGATCATAGTACCAATGGCTTGCTTGCCTGCCTAAAAGATGGTAATGCACAGGTGAGGTATGAGGCCTTGAGAAGTTTAGAGAATCATCCAAGTAGTAAATGGTTGCAACAAGCCTTGCCCCTTTTGAATGATAAGGTAAGGGCGGTAAGGATTGCCGCTACCCTTCTGATTCAAACAGTAGGAGAGGGGAATGTACCTCAAGCCTATCAATCTCAGTTTGCTCAGGCAAAAGGAGAAACAGAAAACTATGTATTGCACCAGGCGGACTTTGCACATGGAAACATACTGATTGGAGATTATTATCATGCCAACAATAACCTGCCCCAATCGGAACGCTTTTATAAACGGGCCTTGCAAAAGGATAGTATGGCAAGTCTGGCACGCTTAAGTCTTGCTACCGTTTATAGTGCCGAAAACAAGAATGACGAAGCATTGAAAGTGTTGCAACTAGTTGTAAAGATGGATGATAAGAATGATGATGCTTGGCATAGTATCGGGTTGTTGTATGTAGAAATAAAGCAGAAAGATCAAGCAAAGGCTGCTTTTGAAAAGGCTGTAAACCTTCATTCACACAATATTAGACTTTATTATAACTATGGATTGCTATTGCAGCAAGAAGGAAATACAGCCAAAGCCATCAACATCTTTCAAAAGGGATTGGCGGTACAACCCAATAACGAATCGTTGTTGTATGCCCTCATCTTTACGTATGTCAATAACAAACAAGCGTCAGCGGCCGAAGGATACGCACAACGATTGTTTGGTTTAGATCCCGATAACGAACAGTATCAACAGATATATCAGGCATTTCATTTGAAATAAGTAAACATCCGGTTGAAGGATATACTTGTTACATTTAAAATGGGGAGTATCAATTAGTTAGATATTGCAATGGTTCTCGGGTAGTGTATGAGTCCTAATTTCCTGCATGCGCTAGTTTACAAGACTTATTTCACGCACATTTGCAACAAACAAATACAAAATGCACGTTATTAAGCAACTGATTTCTATTGTTATATTGGGTTTTATTATTGGTAATGTATCTGCACAGATTCCTAATGCAAATAACATAAACATAGATACTTCTGCTGGTATCAAAAAGAAAAAAGCGATCTGTTGCGAGTCGAATCTCCCTAAACGGTTTGGTGCAAAAGCAAGTAGTAAAGACAACTCATCCCAGCTTCACAAAATAAACAATCATCAGGGAATGGTATGGGTGCCCGGTGGAATATTTATGATGGGTGGTGATAATAAACAGGCTTCGGCAGATGAATATCCCAAGCATAAAGTAAAAGTTGATGGCTTTTGGATGGATGCTACCGAGGTGACTAATGAACAGTTCACAGCTTTTGTAAATGCCACTCATTATGTTACGGTGGCAGAACAGAAGCCTGACTGGAATGAAATTAAAAAGCAGCTTCCTCCCAATACCCCAAAGCCTGATGATAGTATTTTGGTAGCGGCTTCTTTAGTGTTCAGGCAGCCAAAAGAAGCAGTAGCTTTAAATGATTATAGCCAATGGTGGGACTGGAAGCCCGGTGCCGATTGGAAACACCCGCATGGGCCGGGGAGTGATATAGTGGGAAAAGAAAAATGTCCGGTGGTACACATCGCCTGGACAGATGCAGTTGCCTATTGTAAATGGGCGGGAAAACGGTTGCCTACCGAAGCTGAGTGGGAGTTTGCGGCAAGAGGAGGATTAGAAAACAACATTTATCCTTGGGGTAATGAACCCGTAAACGAGGGCAAACAAAAGGCAAACTATTGGCAGGGGGAGTTTCCGAATAAGAATACGGTAGAAGATGGTTTCTTTTATTCGGCTCCGGTAGGTTCCTTTGCTCCTAATGGTTATGGATTGTATGATATGGCGGGTAATGTGTGGGAGTGGACGGCCGATTTATATAACAATACTTATTATGATTCTATCAATAAACCTTCGGGAGTAGTCAATCCGAAGGGGCCACAAACTAGTTACGATCCTGATGAACCTACCATTCCAAAGCGTACTATCAGAGGGGGTTCTTTCTTGTGTAACGACAGTTATTGTTCTGGTTTCCGTGTAGCTCGACGTATGAAAACATCGGAAGATAGTGGTATGGAGCACTTGGGTTTTAGATGTATTCAGGATAAATAGTTATAAATGACAGGTTAATTCTTAGATTAATGAAAGACTCCAATAAACAATACCAACCAATATCACCGAATGTTTTATTGGTTGGTAGAAAGCAATAAGGGACTGATAATAATAAATAAGTTAACCTTTTGTCTTTATATTAATAAGGTAATCGAACAAACTTACTTCCGATGCTAATGCTAGTTTCTTGCGCAAGCGATATCTGCTTATCTCTACTCCTCTCACAGAGATATTCATCAGTTGCGCAATCTCTTTAGTGGATAAATTCATTCTTAGATAGGCAGAAAGCTTTAGTTCATTGGCAGAAACAGAAGGGTGCAATTCCTTCAAAACGCTTAAAAAATCGCTATGAACCTTATCGAAATGGTTAGAAAAATGTTCCCATTCTTCGTCCATGTGCTCATCTTCATTTAGAGTTCTAACCATCTTCTTTAGCTCGGAAATGGCATGAGGGTTATCCATTTCCTTTATCAGTTGAGATAATCCAGTCTTTATCTTAGTAAGCAATTCACCCTTTTTCAATAAGTGCATTGCGGAAGATGCAAGCTCAGAGTTTTTAAAGTCAATCTCACTTTCTAGTTTTTCATTGCGAAGTGAAACCAGTTCACTTTCTGATTTTGATCTTTCCAGATCATGAATGTATAACAAACGTTTTTGTTCGGCTAAGTATTTTGCTCTTTGCGCTCTGAACTTATTTTTAAGCCACAGATAAGCCACATAGTTGCCGATTATAAAAATGACAAAATAGAATAAATAAGCCCATAGCGTAAGATACCACGGAGGTAAAATTTTGAATGAATAACAAGCGGGAGCGGATTCTTTGCCTAGGTTATTACGAACTTTTACTTCTAATGTGTAGTTGCCAGCGTGTAAATTGGTATATTCTTTTTCTGTACGTTTTGTCCATTCGCTCCAGTTATCATCAAAGCCCCTTAGTCTGTAACTATATTCAAGATTAGATTGATACCCATATAAAGAAGCAGAAAACTCAAAACGGATTGTTTTCCAATCATTGTCTATACTAGGCTTATTGCTTGCATCCTGAGTTTGTGCTTCATTTACATCTTTGAAATAACCACCAAACAACAGACTGTCTGATTTGTTATTGATACGAACCTCTCTCACTTGAACGCTTAGGTTGGGTATATTCTTTTTGTATTTTTCAAAATTGATATGAAAGAAACCTTTTTCGCCCCCGATGAAAATATTGTTTTCATTGATAGGATAGATAAATTCGAAGCCACTGAGCAATTTGTTGTGAAGTTCGGGAAGGTAAATGACTGAGGGTTCTTTGCCAGAGTAATCGATTACGCCTAATGATTTTTCATGAATAAACCAGATATTGCCGGAAACATCTTCCTTCAGGTATCGGATACTTTGATTTCCCAAAATTTTGTTGTAGTAAGGGGATATTTCAAAGTTATCTTTTTGTTGATTATAAATGTAAACACCATTTTCTGTGGCAAATAATACTTCATTCTTCACTTTAAAAACATGGTTGTTTAACAATGAAGGAAGTCCTGCTTTATCTGAATAATTAGTAACCTTGTAAGTGCCATCATTCTTTTTGTTCATTCTAAAAACCCCATGATAAGGATGAGAAACCCAGATGTTGTCATACTTATCTATGGCAATAAATCTGGAGGACTCATTAAAGTCAGGGATAATTTCTGAGGCTTTTGAGAACTTTCCATTTGAATAGTTCAATAAAGACAAGCCATTGTAGTTTCCAGCAATTATTTGATTGGTAGGGAAAGTGCCTGTTAAAGGAAGAAAATTCCAATATCCAGGGTAGCTAGTTATTGGGATTGCATTGTTGTCTTTTATTTCAAAAGCGCCATCATGGTTTCCTAAGAGAAG
>CANGFK010000245.1 GCA_947452925.1 Chitinophagaceae bacterium
TACACCTATTTGCTCCCTTTTATTTGTAGTGACTGTTTTTGGGCAACAGTCTGATTTGAAATTATGGTATAAACAACCTGCGGGTAAGGTTTGGGAAGCTGCACTCCCTATTGGCAATGGCCGTATTGCAGCAATGGTTTATGGAAATACCGAAAACGAGACATTGCAATTGAATGAATCGAGTGTTTGGACAGGTAGCCCAAGCAATAATGATAACCCTAAAACCTTGGCAATGTTGCCCTTGATAAGACAGTTGACCTTCGAGGGTAAAAAGGATTCTGTAGCAAAATTGATTAACAATTATATGTATGCGCAAGAGAATAATGGGATGATGTTTCAACCTGTTGGAAACTTGAACCTCCATTTTGCAGGACATGATTCTGCCAATGTGAACAATTATCGTCGTGAATTGGATTTGGAAACGGCTATTGCCACCACCACTTATTCTATTGGAGGCGTGACTTATACTCGTCAAGTGTTTTCTTCCATTCCAAATCAGGTAATTGTGGTAAGAATTACTGCTAATAAACCGAGTAGTATCAGCTTCGATGCGTCTGCCTCCTGCGAACAAAAGATTTCTACAATTACTACAAAAGGAAAGGATATTTTGGAATGGTCGGGCATTACAGGTGACCATGAAGGGGTGAAAGGGAAGGTGAAATTCGAGTCATTAATAAAAGTGATAACCGAAGGAGGGACGGTAAATGCAAGCGATAAAACGGTTTCAGTTAGCAAGGCAAATACGGCCACTCTATTCATTTCAATGGCTACCAACTATATTAACTACAAGGATATAAGTGCCGATGAAGTGAAACGTGCAAACGATTATCTCCAAAATGCATTGACTGTTGCCTATCCAAAATTGTTGAGTAATCATATCACTGCCTTTCAAAAGTATTTTAATAGGGTTTCTTTCAAATTACCTATCACCGATGAGGCAAAAAATCCTACTGATATCCGTTTGGCTAACTTCAATAAGGTGAATGACCCTTCTTTTGCGGCCTTATACTTTCAATTTGGAAGATACCTGCTGATTTCTTCTTCTCAAAAGGGTGGTCAACCTGCGAATCTTCAGGGAATTTGGAACGGGAAATTGAACCCTGCTTGGGATAGTAAATACACTATCAACATCAATACTGAAATGAATTATTGGCCTGCAGAGGTAACCAACTTAACCGAAATGCACGAGCCTTTGGTACAAATGGTAAAGGAATTGTCAGTAACAGGGAGAGGAACTGCACAAAAGGTTTATGGGGCAAATGGATGGGTGGCACATCACAATACCGATTTGTGGCGGATAACGGGTCCTGTTGATAAATGTCTTTGCGCAATATGGCCGATGGGAAGTGCTTGGCTTAGTCAGCACCTTTGGGAGAAGTATTTGTATAGTGGAGATAAGGAATATTTGGCAACCGTTTATCCCGTATTAAAAGAAGCCACTCGATTCTATTTTGATGTGTTACAAGAAGACCCCGAACATCATTGGTTAGTCGTGAATCCATCTGTTTCTCCCGAACAGGGTGGTATTTCTGCGGGAACTACTATGGATAATCAGATATTGTTTGGATTGTTTTCGGGTACTATGGGTGCAGCAAAAGCATTGGGTATTGATAAAGAATTTGCTGATTCTATCATGGCAATCAGAAAGCGTCTGCCTCCAATGCAGATAGGTAAATACAGTCAATTGCAAGAATGGACACAAGATTTGGATGACCCAAAGAATCAACATAGACACGTCTCCCATTTGTTTGGATTGTTCCCTGGAAAGGAAATCTCCCCATATCATACGCCTGAACTATTTGATGCGGCAAGGACTTCATTAATATATCGTGGCGATGGTGGTACAGGATGGAGTATGGCATGGAAAGTTAACTTTTGGGCAAGATTCTTAGATGGTAATCATGCCTTTACGATGATTAAAAACCAATTGCATCCTCTCGTTGATAAAGGAACAATGAATGGTGGAGGTACTTATCCAAACTTGTTTGATGCCCATCCTCCATTTCAGATTGATGGAAACTTTGGTTGTACTTCAGGGATGGCAGAGATGCTTTTGCAAAGTCACGATGGTGCGGTGCATTTATTACCTGCCTTGCCTGATTCATGGAATGATGGAAGTATCAGCGGATTACGGGCAAGAGGTGGCTTTGAAGTAGTGAATATGGAATGGAAGGATGGGAAATTGGTAAAGGCTATCATCAAATCTACTTTGGGAGGTAACCTTCGTTTGCGTGTTCCGAATGAATTGAAAAGCAAGGATGGTAAAAAGTTGAAAGCTGCGATTGGTGAAAATAACAATGTCTTTTATAGGGTAGAACAAGTTGAAAAACCCATTGTCTCTTCAAAAGCAGTTGTTAAACCTGTTGGTATTAAGAATACTATCCTTTATGATGTGGCTACAGAGTCTGGCAAAGAATATGTCTTTGTGCGTTAATGGCTGACTAATTTCCTCTCAGGCAAGCGTTACGAGGTATCAATTGTGTGTATCAGTCGAACCAGTTTATAACTGGAATTCGATTAGATAAAAACGCCACACTTAGTAAACCAACCTTTAGTTCTGTGTAATGATCTATGGCACTACTATATTTATAATCTTGAGGTAGCCATACTATACCTGCTCTTACGGGTAATCGGGAAAGCCTTGTCCCAGGTTTATGGCCTGATGCTTGGCTGCGAGTGCGCTCATGACTGTAAAAATGGTGGTGCCTACATTGGGAAGTTTAGAAATCATGCGGGCAAATGTATTTTATTGAGGGGAATGGGGAAACAATGAATAAATTAACTAAACAATCCCCCTTTTTTTGACTTTGTCTTCATAAAAAGCAGCTAATTTATCTTCATATAATGGCTGAAAAGCCAATGGCAGAAAAGCTAAAAAGGCAAATAATACAAATGAAACACAAGCACATTCTAAAGATGGCCCACTTCTGTGGTCGAATGACTTAAATTCTGGTTCAAGTACCAATGGAGGCTTCTCATCATCGTAAAGTTTGGTATCTTTTGCTGCGGCTAGGCAATTACTATATATGTAATTGTCTGAAATCGTTTTTAGGTACACAAAATTCTCAATATCTTTTGATTTAAAGTCTTTTTCACTTTCATCATAAAACTTAAATCTTTTTAAAAGCTGTTCTTCTTCGGGTATTCTGGTATTAAAATTTGTGCTGTAATGTATTCCTAACCAAACTTTTGGATAATTGAAGGAGGAATAGGCTTTTTGTCTTTGTGAATTTTTGGTTTTATCTTCCACAAGCTTCCCTTTTGATAGCACTAGTCTTTTTACATCAAATGCATATCTCTTAATACTATCTTCATAAGTCTCTTTGTGTTTGAAATCATACAAAGGACGCACATAAAAAATGCCCAGATCTAAATGATTCCCGGCTTTGTCATGAAAAAATTGCGAAGTAGTTTTAATTCCAACTCTATTTGTATCAACATATTTTTTTTCTACTTGATAGTACATAGTTGGATGATTAAAATCTATTTCATTAATGTTATTTAGCTAAGTCAATGTACCTGTCGTCGTAATAACATAATATTGAGCAAAGCTAGTTGTTGCTACCATAAGGAAACATGCCAATAAATGGACCATAGAGTTTGGCTTTTTTTTCGTAGCAGCTTTATTGAGAAGTCTAGTTCTAGGTCTTAGCAATATTAGAATTGGTATCCATGATAAGATTAATGAGATTAGAATATGCCAGTAGACATTGTTTATTTTTATTAACTCTGGTTTGATAAAAAAGTACCAATCAAGTAAGGTGTTAACACCAATAAATGCAATGGAAATGATTAAAAATGGGATAAAAATAAGGCGTATTTTCTCGTTTAGTCTGTTCATCTAGTTTTATTTGTCATTGATTTAAGCAATTACTATGGCAACTCTATTTTAAATACCAAATATATCCTTCCTCCTTCAATCAACCAAACCTTCCTTCCTCATGCAGTTTCAAAAGTCCCACTAGGGACGAAATATTAGTAGCAATCAAGCCAATAAATGGCTAATAGTGCCGTAGGCACGGCATCAAAAGACCTCTTTCTTGCAACAATCCTCATATTTCTTGCAGAAAGTGTTCCTTTTTTGTCAAATATCCCCGCTTTTTTAGCTCATTCTTCGACTGTTTTTACACAAACGAGGCATTTTTCGTCTCAATGGCTTCTGATTGTTACATAAACAAGGCAATTTTCTGCATAAAAAAGCCTTGTTTGCGTAAGAAACAGGTCAATACGCACCAAAACAGTGAAATAATGGGTAAGAAAATGCCTCGTTTGTGTAAGAAATGAAGGGTAATTGGCTAAAAATGGAGGATTATCGGGTTGAATAAAGGCATATTGCGCAGCAAATTATAAGGGAAGAAACATAAACTTTCCTGGTTCTGTAGTGGAGAGATTGGTTACGGAGAAAATGCTGTATCCCTTTACTGCCTTTAGTTTGGTGGCGGCTTTCAGGAGGAGGGGAGTGCCTGTTATTTGTTTTCCTTTGTAAAGGTATAAGTCGCCCGTGCCTAGGTTTTCAATCATACGTCCCACTTTTGTCCGCAATCCTAGCTTATTGGCAGAAATACCCATTTTGATGGTTCTCTTTTTGGCAACTTTTGCTGCCAAAACAACCAAAAAACCATAAAGCCCCAGCATATTTACGTTGTTTGGGTATGAAGTTTTTAGGTATTTTCCCACTTTACGAATGTGTTTCATCGGGTTCTTCCAATCTTTATCCCTATCCTCACGTGCTTTCAGGGCTTTTTTCATCAAGTCATTAAAGGCAATATCACTTTCAATAGCCGCCGCCCCTTTTGTTGCATCTTCTTCCAGACTAATCTGGTTTATGGTAAGAAAAGGCAATAACGGACTGTCGGAATCGGTATAGCTGTCCTGTTTTTTCTTCAATAATAGCAACAATTTTATTCGTTCTGACGTATCTGTAGGATATGAAATCTTGCCGCCATCCGTAATGGTGCCACCCCAATCGCCTACTGCTTTGAAGTTGGGGCTATTGAATGATTTTATGTTTTTAAAGCAGCCCCTCAGGTGTTTTAGAATGGGTTTCATCACCTTGTCGCGCTGCTGGCGATGGTTATGTGACTGCTTTTCTAATGCCATAAAGAGTGTATTGTTGGCTAATGCTTTTATTCCAGTGTCAACGTCTGCATTCAGGTCGATATTATTGATGCTTAGCATCTCGATAATGGGACTATCGGCGCCATCTTTTGTCATTTTAGACACTATATTATCCAACAAAACGGTTTGTTCTTCGATAGTTGTGGGATAATTGATACGTGCCATCAGTTTCTTTTTATAATGAGTAAAAAGTTTCTTGTTAAGAAAGCACACAAGCTACCACTAATAAAAGATAATTAATGAAAAGGGCTAATTAACTGGAATAAATATTCTTGATTGTACTAAATGTGCGCTGGAGAGTGATAAATCTAAACAGAAAAACCAGGAAACAGCATTCGTGGGCAAGCATCGCCCCCAAATAGTTATCTTTACATAACAATAAAAAAGCAATGGAATTATACATAAAGAATATGGTGTGCTTACGGTGCAAGTTGGCTGTGAAAAATATATTGCAAGAGCTGGAAATAGAATACACAAAAGTGGAATTGGGGAACATAACGCTGAAAAATGAGCTGACAAGCGATAAATTGGCACTAGTTGGGGTTTTGTTGGAGGAAATTGGGTTGGAACTAGTGAATCGAAAGGTGAATAGAGTGGTTAATAAGGTTACTACTCTATTGGTTGGACTGGTTCAATCAGTTAATATCAGCA
>CANGFK010000246.1 GCA_947452925.1 Chitinophagaceae bacterium
ATTTCTCCTCGCTCATTCTCCATGAAAACTGTGCAGAAGGAAAGGTTCCCCATCTGTTATTAGGAGAAAACTTTGATGAACCATCTCTTCTTACGGAGAAATTAATATTGTATCGCCCTTTAACAGAATACATACCTCTCATGAAAAAAGAAATGATTCTATCGCCCGAAACATCACTCACAGGAGCGGACTGTACTGCCCCTGCCGGAGGATTAGCCTGCTGCACATTTGCAAATGCTTGTTCGGCACTTGTATTGGAGGGGAAATACTTGATAGTCTGGTTAAAATTTTTCACATCATTCAGAACCACTTCCTGACCAATTAAGAAATCAAGGGTTTTGTCAGTAGAAACCAACGGTTTAAAATTGATGGTATTACTATTACTCACACTATTAGTAGTGAAATTACTCAAGAATATAAAGGGCATATTGGCATAAGTGCCAGATGTATTAGACACCTGATAAGTTGTTAATCCCTGAAATTGATTAATTGAATTCGTAGAAACGGTGTAGCCTAAGATACTATTAAAAGTAAGTTTGGGCATGATAGTATAATTAAGGTTCGTGCTTGTAAATAGCACCTTCGTTGTGTTATACTTTACTGCATTTTTTGCAGCTGCAACAGGGTTACTCAAATTGATTGCCGCATCATAAGTGGCCCCTTCATCTAGATTATCATCACTAATCAACCCTTTGTAAGGTTGGAAACGAACTATATTCTTTAATGAATTATTGGAAGAAGAACCAACATCTGAAGTTCCTGCCCCACTGATGGTTTGTTGGCTATACCTTAAATTAAGTCCCAACTTTAATTTCGAGGTCACTTTATTCTCAAACCTAAAACTACCGAGTGTCCTTTTCAAACCCGAATTGATCATTATACCAGTCTCATTATAATTATTCAGTGTAGCGTAGTAGGTAGTGCCCTCACCTCCCCCGCTCATGGAAAGAACTTGAGAATTTGAACCTACACTACTTCCAAACACCTGATTTTGCCAATCTACCATTGGAATACTTTTATAGATATCCAAGTCGTTGTAAGCACCATATTTCTTAGCGAATGTGAGTGCGGTATCGGGCAGGTAATATCCATTATAGTGCAGATGGTACAATTCATACTGATACTTTACAAAGTCGTAAGGATGTAGAACCGCAATTTCATTGGTTACTTTTCGCTGCCCTGCATAGGTATTGAAACTGATGATTGAACGCCCTTTTTTGCCTGCTTTTGTAGTAATCAACACCACCCCATTTGCTCCTCTTGCGCCATAAATGGAAGTAGAAGCAACATCTTTCAGCACATCAATTGCTTTTATCTCATCAGGAGATAAGATATTGAGTGCATTTTCCATTTGCACGCCATCTACTATATAAAGAGGTGAGTTATCTTGAGAAAGAGAGGTACCGCCCCTTACCGTAATCTTGATATCAGCACCGGGTGCACCTTCTGTTGCCTGAACAGATACACCCGCAAGCTTTCCTGCTAAGGCTTCTGCGACAGTGCCTACCGGGAAATCCTTTAAATCTTTTTCAGATATCGATGAAATGGAGCCCGCCAGTTTTGTTTTGGCAACGGTACTGTACCCAATATTAACCACTACTACTTCATCCAGACTATTGCCCGTATTATCTTCCTCTACTATCAGCGTGATATCTGTCTGATTTGTAATAATGGTCGAAAGCGTTTTATAACCAATGTGTGTGGCTAATAAAACAGCTTTCCCTTTTCCGGGTACAGTCAACGAGAATTTACCATTTTTATCTGTTTGTCCTCCAACGGTAGTACCCATAAATTTCAGACTTACACTCTCCAAAGGAACATTGGCTTTAGTAACCACCTTTCCGGTTAGTTTGCGCACTTGTTGACTCCATGCACAGAGAAAGCAAGAAAGCGATAGAAAAATAACAAGCAAGCATTTCTTCATATTAAGCAAGTTTTGTTTCGTTCGTCGGTCTGTTTTAACAATCTAACGACATCTATTTATTTTAGATTTATCTTCTAAAACGATTTCTTTTATTGCATTTAACCAACCCGATACAAAGGGTAAAGTACTGATTCTACCAAGATAGACGCTATGGCAAAATCAGTACTTCACAGGAACTTTTATTTAATTTCAATCCGATAACTGAAAATCTTTACAAATCATTTATTTCTTGAACTTAAGTGCATTTACTTCACCTGCCTTACCTCTGATTAGAAGCAGATATTCTCCTTCTGGCAACTGACTAACTCCAATAGTTTTGCTCAGAATACCATCTTGAAGTGGTAAACGAATCAGTTCTTTTCCATCAACAGACAATACTGATGCTTGTATATTGTGAGAAGTTCCATTAAAATCGATAGTCAGCTCATTGTGAACAGGATTCGGGTAAAGGTTGTACACAGACTTTCTAGCTGAAGTAACTACTTTTATTATACTGCTGTAAGCATAACTACCATTTTTATCAACCAGCTTCAACCTATAGTAGCTGCTCCCATTTGATGCAGTATTATCAGTGTAGCTGTATGAACTAAAAGCATTGCTGTTGTGTGCCGAAAGGGTTGTAAGTACACTAAAATCAACACCATTGTTACTCTTCTCAATAACAAATGATTTAGAACTTACTTCATTCGAGGTAGACCAACTGAGTATAGTTTTACCCAACTTATTGTTTGCATTAAAAGAAAGAAGACGCAAAGGAAGGGCTACTTCAGAAGGATGTCCTTTTACGGTCACATTCTTCAGATAAGCAAATCTTGGCGCACTTGTGGAACCTACTCCAAAATACAACCTGATTGTCAAAGAGTCTTTAGGTTTTAATGTAATACTTGAATCTGGTAAGAAGCGAAGCGTAGAATCATTGTTTCCAGAAATCTTACCCAGTTTTGCAGGATGCGCATAAGCACCATAATTGCTCGCTGCTAAACCAAGACCTGTGGTACCAATTCCACTTGCAATATCTGAGGAGTCTTTAGTAAAGCCTGACTTGGAATAAACAACACCCAACGTTCCATTTGCAGAACTTTGGATATTGGCGTTTAGCAAAATGGTATCTATTCTAATCTGATGTGCAGAGTCTGCAACAACAGAAAATTGATAATAACAACCTCTGTTCAATGAAGCCCCTACAGTCCATTTGCCTGTTGTTGGATCATTCGCAAAAGCGATTCCCTTGGCAGAAAACGCAGGATTTCCAGCTAAAGTTGAAGGCGCAATCATACTACTGAATACGGGTACAGATGGAACAATTCCTGCTGATCGAACTGAAGAACTATCATCAGTGGATGTTGTCAAAGGCCATTCAGCGAGCGTGTAAGAATCATGCAATAATGGAATAGTAAGCATAGTTCCTTTTACTCTCAGCGGAACAGTTGCACCACCCTTTGTGCTGTGATAGATAGAATCTACATAAGTGCCGGGGGTTGTTCCATTCATTCTGAGGTAGATATTAGTACTAGGAATGGTCGTTCCAGAAGGGACAATTACCAAAGGATTGGAATGGGTGTACCATGTAACACCATTATCCAATGAAACCTCGAAAGAAACAGGTGGTGTAATAACAACATTATTAGTAAGATTGATACCTGACAACTGATAGACTTGCGTTGCAGAAGGTGCGTCTACACCTTGCAAAACATTCCCCAATACACCATACGCATACAAAGTGGGGGTACTGCTGATGATGCCTGTATCGGAAGTGATACTGGTAAATCCGGGTTTAGAGGCTTTTACCAGATAGTAGAAGTTACTTCCTGCAGCAGGAAGAGAATCCATATAATTGAAGTTACACGCAGTATCTTCTGAGCTTACCTGCGTATTTATCTTGCTGTAATTGATACCATCAGCACTTTTATACAAATCGCAGGTTATGCCGGACATTGGGAAAGTGATATTCCAGGTAATATTTGTTTGACCAGCACTCTTTCTTGCCAACAAATTAGATACAGACAACTCTGGCACAAATGGTTTTGCAGTTAATACTGGCCAGGTAGCTACTGGATTCCAGGTTGCCATCTGTGGTGTAGTAGCGTTCTTGAAAACAGAATCGTTGTTATAATAGTTTGCTGCATCTGCAGAGGTTAACTGATGAGACCAGCTTATTCTTCCAGATACATCTACCGATGTGCCATCATAATGTTTGGAGTTGTACTCGCCGTAATATACGGTGGCAGGTGTTGTGTTTACATCAAAAATAGACCAGCCCACTGCGCTGATATTGCTGCCCATTGCGGTATTCAGAAACACTGTCTTGTTAAATACGCCGCCTGAACCACTCTGCCAGGGGCGACCAAGTGTATAATTGGTGAACCCTCGGTTTTTGGTCAGTTTACAATCTCGGAATACATATCCATAACCAGACACGGACTTCGTATTCACGGCAGTCACATAGCCACCTGCATTATTATCCAGTCTTGTACGCGGATATATGATACAAGTATCAAAAATGACAGTAGCATCACCAAAAATAAAATCTGTATTACCGTCTATGTAGCAATTCTTGAAATAGTTACGCTTTGCTGGTCCTCCCGTAAAAACAGTATCTTGTCCACCATTAAATCTACAATTAAAAAACACGACTCTGTCTGCCGAAACATTCAATGCCAAGGCCTGTGGTCCGTCACCCGGTGCAGGAACAGGAATGGCATTAGCATCAACACCATAGCCAGTAGCATTTTCCATAGAGAGGTTCATCAGCATACAATCAGACGCAGCAATATTTACTGTTGCAGAAGTAGATGTACCAAATGTGCCTCCATTAGGATTGGGCTTGCCAGAATAATTGTCATAAGAGATGATGGTTTCTGCCATACTCTCCCCTATCAACTGAATAAATGGTTTTGAATTGGGTATAGTAACCACTTCATGATACTTTCCTTTTTTAATAAAAATCACATAAGGGGAAGTTTGACCAGTAGGTGCGGCGTCAATAGCAGCCTGAATTGTTTTAAAACTCCCAGTTCCGTTTAGGTCAACAACTGTGTTGTATTGACTAAACGCTGTACTCATTAGTAAAATGAAGCAGATCGAAAAGAGGGCTTTTTTTAGCAAGTAAGAAACATGAGTCATAGTGTAAATTTTGAATTGATTATTGAAAGAATGGTGTAGATATGTTGTGATTGAAAGTTGTAAGTGCTACTTTATATGGGTGTGCTTGGGAAGTTAAAAACGAGGGGTTTATCACTTCCATTATGGCAAAAATTGATGAGCATACTACTGCACTATTTTAATATTTTCAATCGTTATATCAACAAACACTTGTTAATATGGTGGTAAAACTAAGACTACAATAGTTACAGCTATCCTGCCCCGTCCTGCCATCTCTGCTTAGTTATAATAAAATTTATCGACTCAATAATAAAGTTTAATCAAGCGTTGTAAGTAATAATAGCTCCGTTCTTCACTTGGTTCTTGCAATTATTCACGTGATTCCTTCAATTATTCACGTGGTTTTTTGCAATCATTCACGTGAATCTTTCAGTTAATCACTTGGTTCTCGTCGTCATCCACGTGAGTCATGGCGTCATTCAAGTGAATCTTTCAGTTATTCAGGTGAATGATGGAGTCATTCAAGTGAATCTTTCGATTAATCAGGTGGTTATAAAATCAAAAAGGCCCATGAATCAATTCATGAGCCTTTCTATTAGTACCTAAATACCATTACTTTCCAGAACCTTCGTGTTCTGCAATGATCTCTTTCATGAAGGCAATCACTTTAGACGAAAACTCTTTTCGCTTGATAGCATACTCGATAGTAGTCTTAATAAAGTCTAGCTTATTACCTA
>CANGFK010000247.1 GCA_947452925.1 Chitinophagaceae bacterium
CTGCCAGTTACCGTGTAAAAACCCTTGCTGCTGAGAATATTCCAGATGCGCTAATAGATGATTATAATATCCTGCCGTATTCAGCAGGATTATTTTTTTAGAATGTATGTCCAATGAATTCCATGTCATTATTTCAAACAATTCATCCAATGTACCATTCCCACCAGGTAATATAATTGCTGCATCGCAGAGTTCATACATCATCCTTTTACGAACATGCATATCCTCCACTTCACGCAACTCAGTGATATTTTGGTGACCAACCTCAAACTTAAACAATGCCTTTGGTATAACCCCTATCACCTTCCCTCCATTTTGCATGACACTATCCGCAATAGCGCCCATCATCCCAACGCTACCGCCACCATATATCAAAGAGATAGCATTTTCCGCGATCCATTGTCCCAACTCAATAGCATGATCTTCAAATAGAGAATTATTGCCAAGCTTACTCCCACAGAAAACAGCAACACTTTTGTACATTAGATTAAATTTAGACGGCAATATTATTGCATTTATAAAACCAAATTAAAAAGTATTTAGTAGCATCACCCCAACAAAAAAGCCCCAGCAAACTTGCTGAGGCTTTTTTCTATAAACTCCCACTCTTACCTGAATCTTTATTTTACTTCTTCAAACTCTGCGTCAGTAACAGTTTCGTTTGAGTCTTGGTGAGCTTCACCTTGATGTCCACCATCTTGAGGTTGTGCTCCTCCAGCAGCTTGTGCTTTGTAGATTTCTTCACTTGCAGCAGTCCAAGCAGCATTCAATTCTTCCATTGCCTTATCAATTGAAGGAATATCTTGATTCTTGTGCGCCTCCTTCAATTTTTCAAGAGCAGACTCAATTGGTGCTTTTTTGTCAGCAGGAACCTTGTCACCAAACTCCTTAAATTGCTTTTCTGTTTGGAAAATTAAGCTATCAGCAGCATTAATCTTTTCTACTCTTTCACGAGCTTCCTTATCAGCGGCTTCGTTAGCTTTAGCTTCAGCTTTCATTTTTTCAACTTCTTCCTTGCTCAAACCACTACCTGCTTCAATACGGATTTTTTGTTCTTTACCTGTACCCTTATCCTTTGCACTTACATGAAGCATACCGTTTGCATCAATATCAAAAGTTACTTCAATTTGAGGAACTCCTCTTGGTGCTGGTGGGATACCATCCAAGTTGAACATACCCAAGCTCTTATTTTGAGAAGCCATTGGCCTTTCTCCTTGAAGAACATGTATTTGAACACCAGGTTGATTATCGCTTGCAGTAGAATAAACCTCTGTTTTCTTTGTAGGAATTGTTGTATTACTAGCAATCATGGTTGTCATAACACCACCCATTGTTTCTATACCCAAACTAAGTGGCGTAACATCTAATAACAATACATCCTTAACTTCTCCTGTCAATACACCACCTTGAATTGCAGCTCCAATTGCTACTACTTCATCAGGATTAACGCCCTTGTGTGGTTTCTTGTTAAAGAATTTTTCTACTATTTCTTGTACCTTAGGAATACGTGTACTACCACCTACCAATATAACTTCATCAATTTGAGAAATACTGTAACCAGCATCTTTCAATGCGGCTTCGCAAGGCTTCAAGCAACGGGCGAATAGGTTATCAGCTAATGATTCGAACTTAGCACGAGTCAACTTCTTAACCAAGTGCTTAGGAACGCCATCAACCGCAGTGATATAAGGGAGGTTGATTTCTGTTTCTGTAGAAGAACTCAATTCAACCTTAGCTTTCTCAGAAGCTTCTTTCAAACGTTGTAAAGCCATTGGATCTTTACGTAAATCGATGTTTTCTTCTGTCTTAAAATCAGCAGCCAACCAATCCATGATTACTTTATCAAAGTCATCACCACCTAAGTGCGTATCACCATTGGTAGATTTTACTTCAAACACACCATCACCCAATTCAAGCACAGATATATCGAAAGTACCACCACCAAGGTCAAATACAGCAATCTTTTGATC
The DNA here is from genome assembly GCA_947452925.1 of Chitinophagaceae bacterium. Lineage (GTDB taxonomy): Bacteria > Bacteroidota > Bacteroidia > Chitinophagales > Chitinophagaceae > Parasediminibacterium. The sequence goes on from CANGFK010000247.1 coordinate 1,971, forward strand.
TGCATGCTTCTTATCCAACCCGTAAGCCAATGCAGCAGCTGTAGGCTCGTTTACAATACGCTTAACTACTAAACCAGCAATTTCACCTGCTTCTTTTGTAGCTTGGCGTTGTGCATCATTAAAGTAAGCAGGCACAGTAATCACCGCTTCTGTAACTTCAACACCTAAATAATCTTCTGCTGTTTTCTTCATCTTCTGCAAAACCATTGCAGAAATTTCTTGCGGAGTATATAAACGACCGTCTATATCAACACGCACTGTATTATTGTCACCCTTAACTACTTTGTAACCCCAGTGTGTAATTTCTTCAGTTACTTCATCAAAACGACGACCCATAAAACGCTTTACCGAAGCAATAGTGTTTTGAGGATTTGTAATTGCCTGACGTTTTGCAGCATCACCTACTTTACGTTCACCATTTTTTAAAAAACCAACAATGGAAGGGGTGGTTCTTCTTCCTTCTTCGTTGGCTATAACCACTGGCTCGTTGCCTTCCATCACAGAAACACAACTGTTGGTTGTTCCTAAGTCTATACCGATAATCTTGCCCATAATATTTTATTTTGAAGCCTGCTGTTCAATGATTATGCCATCACAATAACAAATGCAAAAATGGCAGGGAGGAAGATTAACTATGCGAATTTGTCTAAGAAAGTGTTTTTATCCCGCCAAAAAACACCATAATGACACTAAAGCAACAGACTTATGAAACATAAATTAGTTGCACTAGCCAATAAAAGCTCATCTTGTCCAGACATAGAATAGTTTTACCTATGATTTAAGTATTTTAGAACATATAATCTACCGATTCACAATTTCATTACTGATATGATGTACCCAAAGGCATTTAACAACAATTTCAGGCTACCAAGCACAATCCAAATGCAGAATTTGCACTTTTTTACTATAAAAAATAAAAATTAAGAGAAATCAACCTCCTTTCAAAGCATCATTTCATCTTTGTACTGTATCATTGTAAAAAAATAATTGAATGAAAAGAATATTACTCGCTCTGCTGCTATGTTCAGTATTATTAGCAGTGAAAGCAGCTCCCATCAATGATAGCATTGCAAGGGTTGTTGCCTTTAATTTCCTATCTACCAAGTTCCCAATCACTAAACTCAGTAGTCCAAACGAGCTGGTAATTGCATACAAAGCGATAGATTCCAGCATTAATGCAAAAGCAACAGTTTGTTATTACGTGTTTAATGTCACATCTTCTAAAGGTTTTGTGATTGTTGCAGCGGATGATAACCTAAGTCCAATAATGGCATATTCAACAGAAAGTAACTATGGATTCAGTCGTAAACAAAAAATGCCAAAACAGATAAATGCATGGATGGGAGGATACGCAAAAAAAGCAGCTGTTGCAATAAGAAATAATCTCAAGGCTACTGAAGAAGTTAAAAGCAAATGGCTTCAGCTTTCAAAACCCATACCGAAGAGCCACTTCAAACTTTTTGGGAGTACAGGAACAAATGTTTCCCCTTTATTAACTACATTATGGGATCAGAGTTCCCCTGACACTGGCAGTTTGGTTACCTATAATGCATTATGCCCTTACGACAAAAAATTTGGTGAGAATGCACTTACTGGATGTGTTGCTACGGCTACTGCACAGGTTATGCGCTACTGGAAATATCCTGCAAAAGGTATAGGAAAGCACTCCTACACCCCAGCTTCATACCCCTATCTAGGAACTCAAACGGCTGACTTTGGTAATACTACTTTCAGATGGGATTTAATGCCGGATTCATTAACCCTGAAAAGTAGTTCGGAACAGATAAAAGCAGTTGCTACCTTAATGTATAGTTGTGGGGTAGGAGTTGATATGGACTATGGAGTGTGGGAGGTTGATGGTAGCGGCTCTTACTCTATCAATTACAACAGTATGTACACAAATACCGCTCAAGATGCACTCGTGAATAATTTCGATTATGATAATGGTATCAGAGGTCTTCAAAGGGATGATTATTCAGATGCAGACTGGATTAATATCCTAAAAAAGGAACTTGATGCTAAAAGACCCGTAATCTATGGCGGTAGCGGTAATCAAGGAGGACACTGTTTTGTTGCTGATGGGTATGACAACAGTAACTTTTTTCATTTCAATTGGGGCTGGAGTGGTTATTACAATGGCTTTTATGATGTAAGCAACTTATCTCCTGGCTCTGACACTTTCAATGTAGGGCAGGATGCGGTAATAGGCATTCAACCAAAGTTGAACTACACCTCAGATCAAAATGACTCTTTGGCATTAGTTACTTTTTATAATAATGCAAACGGCAGTAGTTGGACAAACAACAGTGGCTGGCTTAATGGGCCTGTAAGCACCTGGTATGGGATAGCACTAGACACAACAGGGAAAGTAACTTCAATAACTCTTTCTGGCAACAACTTATCTGGTAGTATTGCAACTTCTCTGGCAAGTTTAAATAAGTTAACTACACTAGACTTATCCAACAATAGTTTTACAACCACCATTCCTACTGAGATATTGAATCTAGACACCCTTAGAGCATTAGACCTATCCTACAATAAATTCACGGGTACTATACCAGAAATAACAAAAGATAGTGTTCGCATTTCCACCCTCGATCTTAGCAACAATCTACTGAGTGGAAGCATTCCAGCAAGTTTCAACAAGTTATACTATCTTGTTACACTAGACCTCTCCGACAACCAGCTTTCTGGTGCATTACCCTCACTGATAAACGACACTACCTATTTGTATACATTGTCTCTTGCTAACAATCAGTTTAGTGGTACACTACCAACCAACTTCTTAGATGGTATACCCTATATTAATGTATTAGATTTATCTGGCAATCAGTTCTCTGGCGCACTACCAACTGCAATTTATAATTTACCTTATATATACTCATTAGACCTATCTAACAACAAGTTTACAGGTACAATAGCTAAAACTATCAGTAACTTAATTTATCTATCAAACTTAAATCTTTCCAATAACCAGCTTAGTGGTACAATACCAACTAATATCAAATCGCTAACATCTCTAACTAGCCTAGACTTATCAAACAACCAGTTCAGTGGCAGTGTTTCTACAGGATTCAAGTCACTTACTGGACTTTTTGTTTTAGACATCAGCAACAACAATTATACATTCACAGGAATGAACAATGTTGTTTCAGTAGTCAATGGATATAATTCAATTGTTTACAACCCACAAGCACTTCTTAAGATGCATACCAAAGCTGCGAAAATAACGGTAGGCGCTGGTGGCACACTTTCGGCCAATACCTACAAATGGTACAATGCAAGCGGTTTGGTATACACAAAAAAAGGAGATTCTACTTACACACCAACAGTAAGTGGTAATTACTATGCGATAATAACCAGCACCACAGCCACTAACCTAACGCTACGCACAGACACAATTGCTGCAGGACCTCTACCGATAAGTTTTGAGAATATTTCAGCAAGTCTCTCTAATGGTAAAGCACTGATTATTTGGCAAACAGCAAGCGAACTGAACACCAGCAGTTTCATTATTCAACACAGTTCCAATGGCACAAACTTCACCAATCTAAGTACAGTTGCTGCAATAGGAAGTGGTGCCAACAGCTATCATTTTACCGATGTTTCACCCACAGCTGGCACCAACTACTACCGCCTTGCAAGCATAGACAAAGATGGCAGTATCACTTATAGTAAAGTAGTTACTGCTCAACTAGGAGCTAATAACTATCAAATAACAATTTACCCCAACCCGGCCAAAAATAAACTCAC
>CANGFK010000248.1 GCA_947452925.1 Chitinophagaceae bacterium
AATAAAGGGGCCGAGGATTGATGAAGCGTGATATTAGATATTAGATATTAGTTATTAGATGAAGGGTGCGTACTATCTACTATCTAATAACTACTATCTACTAACTACTATCTAATAACTAATATCTACTATCTATTTTGCTATTTCTATCTTCACTTTTTTGTTTTTTATCTTCTGGTCGCGGATGAGTTGGAGGGTTTCGCCTACTTTGTTCTTCCGGATGGCGACAAAGGAGAAGAAGTCTTTTACTTCAATCAATCCTATATCGTCTTTATTCAGTTGTCCCTTATTACCTAGAAAGCCTACAATATCAATCTTATTTACTTTGTCTTTCTTGCCTGCAGCGATGAACAGTGTTGACCACTTTGGCTTTTCGGGCAAGGGACTATTGGCGGGTACTACCAACTCTGACACCTCATCGGTGATGAAGGCAGGCATTGTTTCGGCAGGTGACAACAACAGGATTGCTGTACCACTTGCATCCATCCTGGCCGTACGTCCGTTCCGATGTACATATACATCTTCCGTTGCTGGCAGGTGGTAATGAATGATGAAACGGATGTTGGGAATATCTAAGCCACGGGAAGCTAAGTCGGTGGTGATGAGTACATTGGCAGTCCCATTCCTGAATTTACACAAAGCACTATCCCGCTCTTGCTGCTCCAATGCACCATGATAGAACTCATTGGTAATGCCTTTCTTAGCTAATAGATCGCTGGTACGGTTTACCGATTCCCTGTGGTTACAGAAGACGATGGTAGAACGATTGCCCAAGTAACAAATAAGTTTGAAGAGGGTATCTACCTTATCACTTTCGGGCGCCAACACCTTTTGAACAATCAGTTTGTTGGTGGTATCTTTTTCGGTAGGAAGATAATTGAGTCGTGCTGCATCGGTGAGTCCGATGAAATGAGGTATCTCTACTGCTTCTGTTGCAGAAGTCAATATTCTTTTGTTGACGGAAGGCAGGCTACCGACAATGAAAGAGACTTCTTCCTGAAAGCCAAGCTCCAACGACTTATCAAATTCATCCAACACCAAGGTAGTGATGCTATTGACGGTGATGTTTCCACGACGGATGTGATCGGCTAGTCGCCCGGGAGTGCCTACAATCAAAGCAGGGGGTTGGATGAGGTTATTCTCTTCCGTCTCCCGCTTATGACCACCATAGCAACTGGTTATCTTGAGTCCGGTGCCCATCTGCTTAAACACTTCTTCTATCTGTTGTGCCAACTCTCTAGAAGGCACAATGATTAATGCCTGCGTTTGTTTGTTGGCAGCATCGAGGCGTTGTATGATGGGCAACAGGAAAGCGAGTGTTTTGCCGGAACCTGTGGCAGAAAGGAGGAGTACATTGTTGTGCTGGTCGTTGGCGGCGATGGATGCTTGTTGCATCTCGTTGAGTGCCTCTATTTTTAGATTGGATAGGATGGTGTTAAACCATAAATTATTCTCTTGCATGAGGCAAACCTACGGAACTTTGAATGTAAGGAGGAAAAGATATTTAAAAAGTGGGGGTTGCCACAAAGACAGAGAAGTAAAAAAAGGTAAGAATTAACCGCAAAGAACACAGAGTATTTACGCAGAGAATCGCAAAGGAAAATAATTACAAGTTAGTGAGCAGAAAGGAGAGATAGAGAAGAATAAAGCCAATCATCAATTATTCCAATTATCCATTGTCAATTATCAATTATCCATTATCGCCTGTTACTTGATCAAATACTTCTTCAACTTACACTTATCCAAGGCTTTAATGCCTTCAACCACCAAAGAAGCATTGAGGACAGAACCAGCCTGAATGGTATGGGTATTGTCTTTGGCAATATGGTACTTGGTAGTTACCGTCGGTTCCCCTTCTTTGTCATATACATCGGCAATGCGGCTATTGAGGTCTATGGAGAAAGCCTTTTCTTGTTGTGCAGCCTGCAACGCCCAATCGCCAAAGCCATATTCTCCTCTTATCAGCTTACCCTCCTTCCAGAGATTCTTGGGAATAGAAGAACAGACAATTACTGTTACCCCTTTTGCTTTGGCCTGCGTAATGAACCGACGCATATACCATCCGAAAGTATGTACTGTCTCTACCTCATTGGTTACTTTATTCAGGATAATCACACTATCCTCTCCTACTCCATGTATGGTTCCCCGGGAGCGGGTGGAGTCGTCCACAGGGCTTTGGTCATTCAAGCCGAACTGAATCATGAGGTAATCTCCTTTCTTCAACTTGCTGTAGACAGTATCCCACATACCCAGCTTATTCAGCTTTTTGTCCCATATACCATTTGTCTGAAAAGTGCGCGTACTAGTGCCCCCGACTGCATAATTACGTATAGTCAACTTTGTGGTATCGAAGTACATAGGGAGAAACTTACCCCAACCCCACAAGCCATTGTTGCCAGAGCCTTCGGCAACAGTAGAATCTCCGATGAGGTAGAGCGTAGGCTTTTCCTTTCTGAGAATAGAAAAAGCACACAAACCAATAAAGAGCAACAGCAGAAGAGGTATTTTTTTCATATACAATATATCAAAGCCTTATTTAAAAAACTGCAATTTAGTGATAACTCATTTAAACGGCCTACTTAACGTTAGGAAGTAGCGTTTGAAACAGTCAAATATTATTCAGTACACCATATCCCGAAACATTCGTGTGATGGAATAGAACGCAACTACTATTTTTACACGCCCAGCGTTGCGGGTATTATCATTCAATTATGGCCACAATTAGGAAACAGGCAATTACTTCCAGCTTATTATTATACCTAGGTTTTGCTATTGGGGCCTTGAACATCTACCTGTATACCAAAAATGGGGCATTCACCAAAGAGCAGTTTGGACTTACCCGTTTATTCTTCGACTTCTCCACTAACATTTATGCCTTTGGTAGCCTTGGCGCTATCGGTGTCATCTATCGATTTTATCCTTATTATAAAGATAACTTACCAATCCGCGAAAACGACCTGATTACTTGGGTATTGTGTGCCTCCCTGGTGGGCTTTTTGATTGTATTAGGCATTGGTATTGAGTTTCAGGATTACATAATACACAACTTTAGCAAGGAAGGGTCGAGGCTATTTCTTGATTATTACTTTTGGATATTCCCTTTTGGCTTGGGACTGCTTATGTTTTCTGTGATGGAATCTTTTTCGTGGATACTGCAGAAAACGATACTTCCTAACTTCTTAAAGGAGACAATGCTTAGACTATTGACCACAGCACTAATTGCGTTGTATTACCTGAAAGTGGTTAGTTTTTCAGGGTTCATCCATCTCTTTGCAATGCTCTATCTGGCGATATTTGTTGTATTGTTAGTGTATATCATCAAACAGAAAAAGTTCTTTATCTGCTTTAAAATTAGCAGGGTTACAAGGAAGTTCTGGAAGAAAATGTTGATGATGCAAGGGATGTTATTTGGCGGATTGATTATTACAGCCGTCGGACAAACTGTTGATGGTCTATTTATAGGAAGCCTCAAAGGAATTAGTTTCGTTGGTGTATTTACACTAGCCCAATACATGGCAAATCTGGTTCAGGTGCCACAAAGAAGTCTTCAAGCTATCAGTGTAGGTGCTTTATCTCAAGCATGGAAGGACAAAGATCTGGTGGAGATAAAGAGAATATATTCCAGAAGTTGTATCAATATGTTGCTGGCAAGTTTGTTCATCTATGGCAATGTAGTACTCAATGCCGCAGGAGCCATCCATGCACTCAACCTACAAGCTAGCTATCTGGCAGGTATTGATGTGATGATTATACTGGGTCTGGTACGCATAATAGATGCAGGAACGGGCGTAAATGGAATGGTCATCATCACTTCACCACACTGGCGTTTCGATTTTTATAGCGGTATCATTATGATTCTGCTGATATTACCCACCAACTATTTCCTAATCAAACAGTATGGCATCATTGGTTCTGCCTATGCACAGTTGATATCGATGACCGTGTACAACTTTATCCGTTTCGATTTTATCAGGCGCAAGTTCAATATGCAGCCTTTTGACGTAAAAACTGTGTTGAGTATCTTGCTCACTGCTGCTGCATTTGGTCTGGCGTACTTTGTTGGAGGCTTCTTTGTACGATGGGTAGCCATCATCATTAAGTTTGTCATTTTTTCAAGCGCTATGATAGCTGGCATTTTTGCCCTAAGACTAACGCCAGACGCCCATCAATTGTGGGAAAAGTTTGTTGTACGAAGATTAAAGACTAAGTAATGGGTGAAATGTATGTTTGGTTTTTCGCCACAAAGACGCTAAGGCTCAAAGTGGTACAAAGAGAGGAAAGAAGGAAACGATAATTCATAGTACTTCTATATTAACCCACTTACATTCCTTGTGGTAAAGCTAAAAATCTTTTTATAATCATTTGGTATTCTACCGATACTTTTGTCGCTTACACCTCTACTGTATATTATGTTTTTGAGACAAGCAAGCCCATTCCTTTTAATCTGTTTCTTCACCTGCCAATGCCTTGGGCAAATACCCCTGAAGGACTCACTACCCAATAAGCAGGTACTCATATTTCCCGTCATATCCCGGTCTGTGGAAACAGACTGGTCCTTTGGCATTGCTACATCAGCGACCTTCCATTTAGCAAAAAATGATACCGTCACCCGTACTTCCAATGCGCAAGGACTGGTACTCTATTCGTTAAAGAAGCAACTAGTAGCTGCGATAAATGGTACTGAATATTTTAAGAAAGAGCGTTATATCCTGAACGAACAGCTATCGTATAGCAATTTCCCAGACAAATTCTGGGGCATTGGCAACCAAACACAAGACTCGTCACAAGAAGCCTATACTTTCAGACAAGCTTATGCCTACCTCCACCTGATGCGCCACTTAGGCAATCGTTGTTATGCGGGACTTATCTATGAGATGCAGGATGTGATGGAAGTGAAATATGAGGAGAACGGGCTTTTTGACAAACAGAAGGTAGCAGGGAGAACGCCCTATCTGATTTCAGGGACAGGGCTTAGCTTTACCTATGATACCCGTACAGCTGCATTCTCTCCAGATGCGGGTACTTTTGCCCAACTATCCTGTACCCGTTTTGGAAGCATCACAGGATCGGACTATGACTATACAAATGTTGTTCTAGACTATCGAAAGTTTTATCGCGTATACAAGAATCAAGTCCTTGCACTACAGGGCTATTTCTTTGGTAATATAGGCAATGAAGTACCCATACGCAGCCTTGCAGGTTTTGGAGGAAACAACAGTATGCGAGGTTTTTATGATGGCCGATACCGAGACAAAAACCAACTGGTTGTTCAGGGAGAGTATAGGTTGCCTGTCTATGGAAAATGGGGGCTTGTATTGTTTGGCAGTAGCGGAGATGTTGGGTCAACCTTTAACGACTTTAGTCTGAGAGGACTTAAATATTCTTATGGCGGCGGTATCCGTTTCGCTATCAGCAAAAGCGAAAAGCTAAATCTCCGTTTAGACTATGGCATGGGTACAGGCAATAATCATGGGTTATATTTTGAATTGGGAGAAGCCTTCTAAACTGCCTTATTGCCCCTATCCTACCTCCAATACATTCCTATTCATTCTGACTAAGTGATGTTTATTTAGAAATTATTTAAGGATTATTGGATAAGGTTAAATATTTTATACTAATTTCCGCCTCCAAATGATTGCTGTTATGAGAAAGGCTGTATGGTTTTGATACAGTAAAAGTTACTTTATTGAGGGC
>CANGFK010000249.1 GCA_947452925.1 Chitinophagaceae bacterium
AGCTTCTTCTATTTTCCCAAAACCACCAACGGCGGCATTTGCATCGCCTTCTATGGTGGCGTTTAGTATCATCGCTATTTGGGCAGCATTAAATTGCATATCTTATTAAATCGAATTATTTGATATTCTAAATATTGAAACAAATCAGGAAAAGGATTTTATCTCCTTAATCAAGATAATGAGCAAATGTAGAATTTTTTGATGGGTGCAGAAATTGTTTGATGAATTAACGGGTTATCTATGCTGGTAATATCCTTTACAGTGCCATCTTTGAAAAGGATATTTATTTTGTCATCACCCATGTTGTACATCGTATTGTCCGCTTCACCAGTGAAAGTGAAATAGGAGGCATCCTCCTTATTGATGCCTAAACTAAGAGAAGCTTCTTGTAGTTTCTGCTGAATCAAAGCATCATCAAAAGGCTCTGACTGTAATTTTATTTTTAATAATTTTCTGTTGAGTAATCTTTTGCAAAGTGAACTCAATACAAAGTCGGGATGATGAGCCCATCTTTTTATTGCGAAAGTGCAATCCGAGTCATCTAGCTCACAGAATTTATCTAACATTTCTTTATTGACTAAACCATCGAACTCAAACAAAAAGAAGTCTATTGCTCCTCCTGTCGCTAAGCTTTTGTCACCAGCCAATGCCAGCATTTTTGCGCGCTTGAGTAGGTGTACCAGCATAATCTCAGCACTCAAAACAGTTTTGTGCAAATAAACTTGCCAATACATCTGTCTTCTTGCAATCAAAAACTTCTCTATACTATAAATGCCTTTTTCCTCCACCATCAACTCGCCATTTTCTACTGTTAGCATTTTCAGTATTCGGTCATAACCAATTACACCTTCGCTTACGCCAGTATAAAAGCTATCTCTGGTGAGGTAATCCATCCTGTCCACATCTACTTGTCCACTTACCAGTTGATGTAGAAATTTTTTATGGTAAACACCTGTGAATATTTCGATAGCCATTGACAACTGTCCACCCAATTCTTCATTCATTGCTTGCATCATATACAAACTAAGCTGCTCGTGGTGAACGCCTTTCACTAAATGCTTTTCTAAAGCATGTGAAAAAGGACCATGCCCTACGTCGTGCAATAAGATGGCAGCTTTGGCTGCAAGTTCTTCTTCCGGGGTTATCTCAATCCCTTTAGACCTGAGTTCGATGATGGCATTACACATCAGATGATAGGCGCCCAAAGTATGGTGTAGTCTTGTGTGTACAGCACCAGGATAAACTAAGTAGGCCAACGCCATCTGATGAATGCGGCGCAGACGCTGAAAATAGGGATGTGCTATGATATGAAAAAGCAGTGGGTTGTTGATGGTAATGAACCCGTAGACTGGATCGTTTATAATCTTTTGCATTGCCGTAAAGATAATAGTGGTGCATTTAAGTTTGAGGGTTATGTTTTAGTTAAAACAAGATTCTTACTTCAATCAGGTGCATTTGTATAAATTCGCCCCACTAAACAATCAAAAAATGAAGAATCTGCTTCTTGTTGTTGTTATATCCTGCTTGTTTTGCTCCTGCTATTCTACCCTGAATATTGCGGGGACAGGTGCTTCAAAAAGTGTTGTAGTAAAAAAGAAACAATGGTATGCTTTGTGGGGTTTGGTGCAAATTAATCATGTTGACGCTAAAGAGATTGCAGGAGATGCAAGTAACTATTCTGTGAAAACAGAATTTACCCCTAATGATGTATTGTCTAATATTTTCACAAGTCTTGTTTCTATTGAATCTAAAACGGTGACGGTAATCAAGTAATAAAGCTACTGAAAACAAAAAGCCGCTTCAATAATGAAGCGGCTTTTTATTAAGTTGTAATCACTAAAATTATTTCTTAGTAGAATCTTTCTTAGTAGAATCAACTGCAACTTTAGATGAATCTTTCTTAGTAGAATCAGTAGCTAACTTAGAAGAATCAACTTTAGTAGAATCAGCAGCAGGAGCTTTTGTTTCACCGCTACCACAAGCAGCGAAAACTACTGCTAAAGAAAGGACTGCGAATAATTTTTTCATGTAATTTTTATTTTATTTGTTATTTAATAGTCGCAAAGATATGGTTGAGCGTGAAACAACCAAATTTTAACTCGAATTTATTTTTTCCTAAAGAAGATTCTAATGGGTACTCCACTGAAATCGAAGTTTTTTCTTAACTGATTTTCCAAATAATTTTTATATGGTAATTTTATATCATCTGGATAATTAGTGAAAAATGCAAATGAAGGAACGTGCGTAGGAATCTGGGTTACATACTTTATTTTAACTAGATTACCCCTCACAACCGGTGCTTGGTAAGACTCAATTGCCTTGAGCATTATTTCATTCAATACAGAAGTTTGAATCCTCCTCTTCTTGCTTGCATAGACATCCAAAGCAACCTCTATTACTTTAAATATCCTTGTCTTTTCTTTTGCTGAAATGAATATTACAGGTACATCTGTAAAAGGAGCAATCCGTTCTTTCAATTGCTTTTCGTAGTCGCGGGCTGTGTTGGTCTTTTTATCTTCAACTAAATCCCACTTATTCACTAATACAACAACTCCCTTCCCTTTGCGTGTTGCTAAACTGAAAATGTTTACATCCTGAGCAGTGATGCCGTTTACAGCATCTATTACCAACAAACAAACATCCGCCTCGTCCATTGCACGGATTGCTCTGATTACCGAATAGAACTCTAAGTCCTCTTTTTCTTTCGATTTCTTTCTCAATCCGGCAGTGTCTATCAGTATAAACTCCTTCTGAAATAAGTTATAGTAAGTATGAATGGTATCTCGAGTGGTTCCTGCGATATTGCTTACGATGGTACGTTCTTCACCAACCATTGCATTCAATAATGAAGACTTGCCCACATTGGGTTGTCCCATGATAGCAAACTTTGGCAGTTCACTTTCTTTTGAGGCTGCTTCTACTTCTTCGGGGGTAATTGGTTCTACTATGGCATCCAACAACTCACCAGTGCCCGTTCCGCTAAGACAACTTACGGTGTAGATAGTATCGAAGCCTAGGCTATAAAACTCAGTTGCCTCTAAGTGTCTTTGTCCGTTGTCCACTTTATTAACAACCAGATAAACAGGTTTGCTACTACGTCTCAACAAATCAGCCATTGCTTCATCAAGATCGGTAATGCCAGTAGTGACGTCCACCATGAAAATGATGGCATTGGCTTCCTCGATAGCAATTTTTACTTGCTTGCGGATTTCTGTTTCAAATATGTCTACTGAATCAGGAACGAATCCTCCTGTATCTATCAGGTTAAAAACCTTTCCATTCCAGTCAGCAACACCATACTGACGGTCTCTCGTAACGCCGCTTATGTCGTCTACTATCGCCTTTCGTTGTTCTAGCAAACGATTAAACAACGTGCTTTTGCCCACATTTGGCCTTCCTGCTATTGCTATTGTATATCCACCCATAATCTTTTCAGTTGTTAGTGGTCAGTTGTTAGTGGTTAGTTGGTAAGTGAACAATCACTAATAACTAACCACTAATAACTAACCACTATATTTTAATTGTATCCAAACTCTTTTAATTTCAAGTCGTTGTCTCGCCATTTTGGTTTCACTTTTACAAATAATTCCAAAAATATTTTCTGCTGTATGAATGCTTCAATGTCTGCCCTTGAAGCGATACCGATTTTCTTAATCATATTTCCTCGCTCACCAATGATGATTGATTTCTGCGAGTCTCTGTTTACTATTATATCTGCTTGTATCTTGGTGATACCCTCTTTTTCTTTGTATTCATTAATCATTACCGCAGTCTGGTAGGGTATTTCATCGCCAAAAAGCTCATAAATTTTTTCTCTTATAATCTCACTTACAAAGAAACGAGTAGGTAAATCACTCAGATCTTCGTTATCATAAAAAGGGACACCCTCAGGTAATTCTTCCAAGATAGCCGTCAACAACTTCTGTAAGTGATTCTTTTGCAGCGCAGATATTTTTACTATTTTCTTGCAGTAAGGTTTGTCTTTAAAATAAATTTCAGCTTCTGCAATCTTCCCATTTCCTGCAATATCTATTTTATTCAGAATTAAGATAGCCGGGACTTTTAATTTTAGTGATTGAAATATGGCGTCACACTCCTCGAAGTTATCGTTCAAGTCCATGATTAATAGTGCAAGGTCTGCATCTTCCAAGGCGCTCTTGACAGCACCCATCATTTTTTCGTGCAGTTTATACTTTGCTTCTATGATACCCGGTGTGTCGGAAAAGATAATCTGGTATTCTCCTGGCTTGTTGAGGAAAGCTTTAATACGATGTCTTGTGGTTTGCACTTTATGAGACACAATTGCCATTTTCTCGCCCATCAAGGCGTTCAGCAAAGTGCTTTTGCCTGCATTGGGTTTGCCAAAAATGTTTACAAAGCCTGCTTTCATAAATCTGTCATTAGTATCATTTGAAGGAGCAAATCAGTCTGTTCACTCTTTTCTTTCTTCCCGTTTGAATTGCAAAAATATTGCAGAAACTAAAAGAGGTTGTCCCATTTATAATGAGACAACCTCTTTCTTTGTTGCGAGGAGAGGGTTCGAACCTCTGACCTTCGGGTTATGAGCCCGACGAGCTACCGCTGCTCTACCTCGCGATTTGTTTGGGGTGCAAATGTAGGGGTTTTATTTTAAAGGAACAAAGTATATTTAGTTATTATGGCAGATTAGTGTTTACTAATTGACTTAGTTGGGCGGGTTATTCATGACTTATCTTCTTGATTGTGGTGAAATAGAGGGGTATAATTGGTTGGAAGATGCTTTATTAAGGGGGAATAAATTGTTTTTTACTACATTGCGGCAATGGCAGTGAAAGACGATATGGCTAATCAAAGCTGGGAACTGGGTTAGTTTATAATCGTCACAACTTATCTCACTAAATCTTTTTTACTACAAGAGTCAAGCAAATGAACATCTATCTCGGTCTTACCATACTAATTTGTCTATCAGCAGGGTTTGCCTATGTGAACCAGCGGGTATTAAAATTTCCATTTGTAATCGGATTGTTTTTTCTTTCAACATTACTTTCTTTATTCGTAATTAGCTCTAGGTGGTGGCTCAATATTCCTATTAATGAGATCAAAGGATACATCCAATTGATTAGTATCGATAAAATTATTCTAAACTTCCTCTTGGGCTTCTTACTATTTGCAGGGTCATTGCATACCAACTGGAATGACCTCAAGCAGCAACTCCGTCCGATAGCCTTGTTTGCTTTGGGCGGAGTTCTGGCATCGACACTCATTGTTGCAGCTTGTTTTTATGCAGTAACCTTGCTTTTGCATGTACAAGTCAGTTTTATCTACTGTCTCATTTTCGGAGCGCTCATTTCTCCCACAGATCCCATTGCAGTGTTGGGGATTTTGACCAAAGCCAATGTCCCCAAAAGGACAGAACACATCATTGTTGGTGAGAGTCTGTTCAACGATGGGGTGGGCGTTGTTGTGTTTATTGCCTTTTTAGATACCCTCACAACTGGTACTTTTAACTTCCCACACTTTGGTTTTTTGCTTTTGCAAGAAGCGGGTGGTGGTATAATAATGGGTTTTTTGTTAGGCTATTGTTTGTTGATGCTGCTGAAAACGATAGACCATTTTGAAACCGAAATATTACTCACCACGCAGTCCTCCCAAAGTAATAATCTTTGCCTCTTTGTGGGTGATACGCAATAACTTCTGAGAGA
>CANGFK010000250.1 GCA_947452925.1 Chitinophagaceae bacterium
ACAGAACCTGCGGAGTTGATACAAACAGAAGGTTCGCCTTCCTATCAAACAATAGAAGGAACTAACTTATTGTATGTGGACAATAGCTTGAATGATATTTTTAAAGACATCAATACACAACAAAATTATTTATTGATAGCTGGCAGATGGTATACTTCTATGTCTCTGAAAGGTGGATGGAACTATGTACCTACCTCTCAATTGCCAGCAGACTTCGCCAAGATACCAGAAGGAACAGAAAAAGATGGTGTACTCTCTAGTGTAGCAGGAACAAAAGCAGCCAATGAAGCATTGATGGATGCACAGATTCCTCAGACAGCCAAGGTAGATAGAAAGACAGCTACTACCAATGTTACTTATGATGGAAGCCCTGTTTTTAAATCCATTAATGGAACCAATCTTTCAGTCGCAGAAAATAGTAGCATAACAGTACTCCGATCCAATACCAATGGCATGTACTATGCTGTAGATAACGGTATATGGTATATCAGTAACAATCCGGAAGGTCCTTGGCAGGTATCAACAGAAAGACCTTCAGATGTAACAAATATTCCTGCAGATAACATTGCTTATAATACTAAGTATGTGTATGTGTATGATTACTCAGATGATTATGTTTACACAGGATATACCCCTGGCTATCTTGGCTGCTACATCTATGGCCCTACTGTAGTATGGGGCACAGGATGGAGCTATCATCCTTGGTATAGACATCACTATTATCCAAGACCCTGTACATGGGGGTTTGGCATGGCATACAATCCTTGGACAGGCTGGAGTATGGGCTATGGCTCAAGGTATAGTATGGGTTGGGGTTATTCAGACTACGGTGAGTATTCTCATGGATGGTTTGGTCCACGTGCTTATCACCCTGCTTACAGGCCGTGGGGTTACAATGGTGGCTTTTATGGACGAGGTACAAGGGTAATTAATCAGCCTAGAATAGTGGTTAACAGACCTATATATGTTGCTACAAACACCAACCATCATGACATCCACAATGTTTATATAGAAAGAAATCATAACAACAATATATACAACCATGTACAAGGAGTCCGAACAATTGACATAAATAGAAGACAAGGAGGAGTGCTTAGTGGTAATAATGAACAGAGAGGAGGGGGCAGAGTTAATGATAACAACCATCCTATAACCATTAACCCACAAGGGAATAATACCAATGGAGACAGAAATAACAATCACATAAACACCCCTCACATTACTCCTGCAACTAACCCTGCTTCAATAGAACATAATCGGGGTAATATAGACGTAAATGGCAGAAACAACAGACTTCCAGCAATTGAAAACAATAATGGCAATACACAGCAACGTCCTCAGTGGCATAAAGATGCCGACCACCCATTTGCTGCACCAAGTAAAGTAGAAAACAATGTTGCAACAGACAAACAGGGCAATGTTTATAAAATAGAGAACAATGGTAATGTGCAACAACGTATGCCAGATAGAACCTGGCAACCTTCAGCACCAGCAAGGACTCCAGCAGAAGTGAACAATGTACAGCAACAAAGAGATAGGGGAAATATACGCACCGAAAACTATTCGCACGCTACGCCTCCGCCATCACCGCAAAGAGTGCAGCCCCAGCCACAACCTCAACCTCAACAACAGCCTCAAAGACCTCAGACGATACCTCAACAACGTCCAGCTAGTAACGGCGAAGACAAACGTAGGCCTAGGTAATTATTTTATTATGATAACAAAAGCTGTTGCTACTCTATCTGCAACAGCTTTTTTATTTTTATACTGCCTCTGTATTTAATTATATTTGTGCCTTCCTTTATTTAGATATTATGTCAATTACAATCAAAGGGTTAACCAAGGTTTATGGCGAACAGAAAGCGGTAAACAATATATCTATTAATATAAACAGAGGAGAGATTGTGGGATTTCTAGGCCCTAATGGTGCAGGCAAGAGTACTACAATGAAAATAATTACTGGCTATCTGTCTGCAGATGAAGGTACAGTAGAAGTATCTGGTATAGACGTCAAGACAAATCCAATTATCACCAAGAAAAAGATTGGTTATTTACCAGAAGCCAACCCCCTTTATTATGATATGTATGTAAGGGAATACCTTGCTTTTATTGCAGGTGTTCACGGAGTCTCAGATGTAAAAAGTGCTGTAGAAAGGGTTATTTCCCTTACGGGTTTAACAGTAGAAAGTAGAAAAAAAACTGGGCAACTATCTAAAGGATATAAGCAACGCGTTGGCTTGGCAGCAGCATTAATACACAACCCAGAGGTTCTGATATTGGATGAGCCAACTAGCGGTCTGGACCCCAATCAGATAATAGAGATAAGAAACGTAATAAAAGAGCAAGGTAAAGACAAAACAGTTTTATTCTCTTCACACATACTTCAAGAAGTAGAGGCCATCTGCGACAGAATAATCATTATCAATAAAGGGCAGATTGTAGCTGATGACAAACTAAACAACCTGACTACAGGTAACAAGTTGACTAACAATGTTGTGATTGAGCTTCAAGAGATAGTGGATGAATCAATTTTCATAAGTCTGGGAAAACCGATACAAGTATCTAAAAACAAATGGATTTTCACTACTGACAAACCAGATTTACTCCGTAAACAATTGTTAGAAATTGTATCACAGCAAAATTTGAATATTATTTCATTGGCAAATGAGAGTAATATCAATTTAGAAGATGTTTTTAGACAGGTAACTCAACCAAAATAGTCATTACTTTTACCGCCATTAACAAAAAGAATTTATACTTAAATATTTAATAACAAAAAACACAAGAATTATGAGTTACATTATTGAAGTACATGCCCGTCAGATATTAGATAGTCGTGGCAACCCTACAGTAGAAGTAGATGTTACCACAGATGATGGTGCGTTAGGTCGCGCTGCGGTACCAAGCGGTGCTAGTACAGGTATTCACGAAGCAGTTGAGCTACGTGATAATGACAAGAAAGTATATGTTGGTAAAGGCGTTTTGCAAGCTGTAAACAACGTAAATGAAATTATTTCTGAAGCTATCACTGGTTTTGATGTTACACAACAAGCTGCTATAGACCAAGCTATGCTTGACTTAGATGGAACTGCAAACAAAGGAAAGCTAGGTGCAAATGCTATCTTGGCTGTAAGTATGGCTGTAGCAAAAGCTGCTGCCGAAGAAGCGGGTGTTCCTTTATATCGTTACATAGGTGGTACAAATGCAAGAACATTACCTATCCCAATGATGAACATCTTGAATGGTGGTGCACACGCTGATAATAAAATAGACTTTCAAGAGTTCATGATTATGCCAATAGGCGCATCTAGCTTTAGCGAAGGTTTGCGTTGGGGTGTTGAAATTTTCCATACATTGAAGAGTGTATTGAAGAAAAAAGGATTTAGCACAAACGTTGGTGATGAAGGTGGATTTGCACCAAACATACAAAGCAATGAAGAGGCAATAGAAACTGTATTGGAAGCTATTACTGCCGCTGGATACAAAACAGGAACTGAAGTTGCTATTGCAATGGATGCTGCAAACAGCGAATTGTGGGATGGCAAAAAGAACAAATATGTATTCCATAAGAGTTCTGGAAAAGAAATGAGCAGCGATGAGTTGGTTAAATTCTGGGAAAGCTGGGTTAATCAATATCCAATCATCTCAATTGAAGATGGCATGGCTGAAGATGACTGGAATGGTTGGAAAAACTTAACTGATACCATCGGAAAGAAATGCCAATTGGTAGGTGATGATTTATTTGTTACCAATGTATTGCGTTTACAAGAAGGTATTGATAAGGGTATTGCTAATGGTTTGTTGGTTAAGGTAAACCAGATTGGTACTGTTACCGAAACAATCAATGCTGTTACTTTGGCTCAACACAATGGTTACAATACTATTATGAGTCATAGAAGTGGTGAAACAGAAGATGTAACTATTGCTGATTTAGCTGTTGCATTAAACTGCGGTCAAATCAAAACTGGTTCTGCTAGCCGTACAGATCGTATTGCTAAATACAATCAATTGATCCGTATCGAAGAAGAACTAGGAAGCACAGGTATCTTCCCAGCTGGAAAGATTAAATTTGGTAAATAACATCTGTTAATAGTTTTAGGTTGGTGGTTGATTGTCATTTCGATAATTTTACCACCAACCTTTTTTATTAAAAGTGTCACTCAATGAAAAAAGCTTTAAAATTTGTCGCAAATAAATACATACTCACCATTCTTTGCTTCTTGGTGTGGATGAGCTTTTTCGATCAAAGGGATCTTTTCAACACCATAGAACAAAAAGGAAAACTAAATCAGCTCCTTGCCAAGAAACATTACTACGAAAAAGAAATAGCCGCTGCCCAACAAGAACTAACAGACTTACAGAATAGCTCTATCAGTCTAGAGAAGTTTGCTCGTGAAAAGTACCTGATGAAAAAAGACGGGGAAGATATCTATCTCATTGAAGACTCAAATGAGGTAAAAAAATAATCTCTCTCACAATATTATTTCTACTCCTCCGTTTAAGTAGTGTCCCTCCCCATGAAACAAATATTGTTTCATTTTTACTTTGATTATACTATGCAGAAATTTTCGCAGGAGCAACTTATTCAGTACCTGTATGGGGATTGTTCTCCAATATTGAAGCTCGCTATTGAGAAAGCGATGTTGGACGACCTGCTGTTGCAGAAGGAAGTAAAAACATTACAACGAACCATTAAACAGTTGAGCAAACTAAAAACACAGTCCCCAAGTAATGGAAGCATTGATGCCATACTAAAATATGCTGCTAATACATCTAAAAAGAAATAGACAGAATATTTATAAATTCAAATTAAGAGGCTTTACAAAAACAAACCTGTTAGGGGTATCTTTGTAGGATAATAATATTTATTTTATGAAAGTAGTGGCAGCATACCCCCAAACTAAGCAACAGGAAAAGGCAATCAAAACTGTTTTGAAAGCATTGAATGTCCCCTTTGATGAAGAGCCTGTTGTGGACGAAACGGCATACCTGCTTTCTACAAAAGCAAATAAAAAACGTTTGTTGGAGGCAACTAATACAACAAAAAATAAAGGCAAAGGTCTTGCTATTAAAACAGAAGACTTGTGGAAGTAATATATATGCCACAAGCGTTGGAAGATATAGCATATTGGAAAAAGAGTGGCAATAAACAAGTCCAACAAAAAATCACCTCACTCATAGAAGCCATTATCGAAAACCCTTTTGAAGGTATCGGTTCTCCCGAAGAATTAAAGTATGAACTAACAGGTAAATGGTCGCGGCGCATTACAAAGGAGCATAGGCTTGTATATGACGTAGAAAAGGATACCATAAATATTTATCAATTGCGTTTTCACTACTAAATCAGCCCATCCATTCCTCCGCCTTGGTGTCGTGTCTTCTCGAATGTTTTTATTGTATGGCTTAGTCTGAGTTATTTCTTTTTATTGTTTCGTGAAGACACGAACCAAGGCGAAGAAAGCACAATTGCTGAATTTATTCCGTCTGCAAGCACTTTACTAAACATATTTGTTAGCGGTAGTTTTTGTCTACAAATCGATTGTAAATTTCAAAGTATTGTGTGTTTCTAAAAACGTACTGTCTCCTATTTTGAATATCTATGATTGCCCAATTGGGAACAATTACTATTC
>CANGFK010000251.1 GCA_947452925.1 Chitinophagaceae bacterium
CCTGTTCTAACTGCAACTTCTACTTTCCCAGTTTTCGAGTTGGTATTAATCCTAAAACTAGTACCCAAAACTTTAGTAACTAGATTGTGGTAATAAACTAAAAATGGTTTGGTAGGATTTTTTGTTACCTGAAAAAAAGCTTCTCCCTCAAGATAAACATCCCTTGTCTCACCTGCAAACAACCTGCTGTAATGAATGGAACTATTGGGAGCTAGCGTAACTTTAGAGCCATCACTCAATACCACTAATTCTTGTTGTTTACTATTGTTACTTTTTATAATTGTATTAACAGGGATGATGGATGCAAACTGAGCTTTTGCTGACTGTTGAGCAGAATGGTATAAATAAGTAAATGTTAGTGCCAAAAGAATAATCGAAGCTGCAGCAACCCAACGATATAAAGGAATGATTTTTCTTTTTGAAGGTAAAACCTTAATAGTATTCTTCTCTGAGTCGTAAATATTCCTAACAATCTCTTGAGCTATGTGGGGAGGCAAATCTGCAGTATCAGAGTCTGTACCTAGAATTAAATCTTGGCTTATTATTTTTTCTAGTTCATAATCAAACCTTTCGGATGCAATCATTTCAAAGAGTTCATCATGTTCCTCAGCGGATATAAGGTTGTCCTTATAAACCTCCAAAAGATACTTAAAACGCTCATTTTTACTCATAATTGCTTATAATGTTATCGATGTATATTTTGATATACAATCAACTCAACTTAATAGAGTACTTGATTGAAAAAAAATTACAAAATAATTACTAATATGGAAAGTGAGATTAGAATTCCTTTGGCAGCTAGCTCTTGGCGAATGTGCAGCAATGCTCTTGAAATATGTGTTTTAACTGTCAAGGGGGAGAGTTGTAACCTTTCCCCAATTTGAATGTAAGTGAGGTTTTCTATTCTAGATAAAATGAACGCTTTCTTTTGTTGTTCTGGCAAATTATCAATTGCTTCATTTAGGATAGTTGTATATTCAATATCCTGAACAGTATTGGAAGTTGAGTTTGTCTGACTTTCTTTGATAAAAGGCAGTTCATTCATTGCCTTCCATTCATTACTTATCTTTTTTAATCTGTTGATGATGTTGTTTTTGGCAACTGTATGTAACCAAGCCTCAATAGGTTGATCTGCTTTCAAATTTTTTCGAGAAAACCAAAGCTTCAAGAAAACGTCTTGTACAACTTCTTGTGCTAATATGGGAGATTTCAGAAATCGAGTTGCTGTTTTGTAAATCCTGTTTCTATGTCTGTCATACAATAACTGAAAGGCATATTCGCTGTCTTCTGCCAACAAAGACACTAGTTTGTTTTCTTCATATTTACTTTGATCAAGCAATTCGTTAAGTGTTTAGGGAGAGCAAAGATGCTGTTTTGTTTTAATAGTTGGTAATATTTTACTTTACTAGTTTAAAAAGGGCTCATCACTCACTTAAGTAATTTTATCATATTTAGTATCAAAATAAGCCACTGTTGAATAAAATAGCTGAATTCTTTTAGAGTAAATTATTTATCGTTTACGATAAGGCGTTGAGAAAAACGAATCCACTTGCATATTAAAGTCTTCAGTGTATTCTTTCAACGTGCCATGACCTGAATTAGGTAATATCCATAGATATGCAATTGGGATATTTTTATAAATCTGAACAGTATGTTCTACAGGAATCAGGTCGTGATCGCCCCCAATTATTAAGGATGGACATTTGATAGCTTTTAAACTTTTTAAGGAAATATTCGGCTGCACCCAATCTAACATAAACAACTTCCAATCATTCTTTTCTTTTTGCGTGGTAAACTTGGCTTTATTAGTTGTATCAAATTTTTTCTTTTCGGAACGCCAATAACTAGGATTGATGCCTGTGGAATCTGGCCAAAGATTAGCCCCTGTAGCTGCTAGCTTAATCACTTTTTCAGGATGGCGCATGGCCAATAGTAACGCATTGATGCCACCATCACTCCAGCCAAGAATATAGGCAGAATCAATGTGCAGGGCATCTAAAAAGGCCGCTTCATCATCGGCCATCATTTCAAAACTTAGTGAGTCTTTATTGTCCATTGTTTTTCCTTGTGCTCTGCTATCCAAGGCAATCACTTTGTACTTTTGGGCAAAGTAAGCTATGTTGCTTTTAAACGATTTTATGCTGCCTCCATTGCCATGAATCATTAATAATGGCTGACCATTTCCATATACTTCGCAGTACATTTTAATGCCCCTTACTGCGCAGTATTTTCCTGAAACTGAATCGTTGCCATAATTGCCCGAGGCTTGGGAGAAGCAATTAGTTACTATCAAGAAAGCCATGATTGAAAGCAATAAACCCTGGTTCATACACTAGTATTTTGTTGGTAAAACTAAAAGAAATTTCTATTGGGTCTTTTTTACAACTAGGAAATAGGAGGGGAGTAGGTTTAGTTGTCTACCTTACTTAGATAAGTAGAGTGCAAACATAGAGTATTAAAAGTGGGTAATGGGGTTATTAGAACATTATTGAGAAATAAATATTTTTTATCAAAATAGACGGTATAGCATTTGGAGGAAAAATAAGAATCAGCTGAAAATGGACGGATTTATGACCCCCAGAATCTGGAGGTTGCCATATTCTTAAGGAAACACGTGCCTCCGGATTCTGGAGGCACCTATATTCTTACGGATTTATGTGTCTCCGGAAAAAATATGCCTTGTTTCCTTACGAATTCATGACGTGCCGGAATCGGGGACACATTAATTCGTGCATTGTGGGCTAGCTCCAAAATCACTACTCTGCAATTTTCCCCGTATTTCTACGGGGTTTTTGTGCGTATGTATTATTTATTGAGGAATTGTTAGCATCTTTGGAAAAAGGGAGTTAGAAATATCCGCAAAGCCAGACGAAACGCGGGGCAGTGAAGATAGTAGCGTAGTTTGGCGTGGATTAGCTATGGGCAATTTGGTAAAATACCAATTATCCTGAAATTTGGACATTAATGTTATCTATCTTTTAAATTTAAATCCCAAATAAAGTCACAAATATGAAAAAGCTTTTTTTCCTCGTTTTAGTAGCTTTATCTACTCTAATATCTTGTAAGAAAGAAACCGCAGATAATAGGCAGTTGCTTGTTGGAAAATGGAATTGGAAGTCATCAAAAGAAGATAACGGAACGCAAATGTTGCCAAGAGACAGTTCGGTAACTGACAGCAATTTTGTTGTTTTTACTTTTAATAATTTTATTAATAATGCGGGCTGTGTTATAGGTGGTCCAAGTGAGGGTAGTTTTGAATTAAAAGCAATTTCTAATATGCAATTGTTAATCTTAAAATCGCCAATTACAAGACCTGATACTTTTTATGTAAATATTACGAACTCTCAACTTGACCTTACAGAAGTATATAGTAATTACTCTTGGACACATACTTTTATTAAGAGGAATCAATAAAGACGCAAAAAACATGACGAAAACTTATTAGCTAGTCCACGGTTCTCGCTACAATCTACAAGGGCTAATACACGTGAGCCAAGTGTTCATTCGCTTAGTTCTTTTACTCGTTACTTTCTGTTAACGATAAACATAAGTTGAAAACTAATTCGTACTATCGTTGTTGGTGAAGAACACCCAACAAGGGCGAGGGAAGAATGACAACGGAGAGTAAAAGTCGGGTGATTAAGAAGGTGCCTGTGACAGAACAAACTTTGTCTTGGCGGGTTCTAAATATTTTTGTTGTTGGAACGAACATTTGTGGTAAAGAAACCGCCTACATACTAAACATCGTGACAATTGAATATATTCAGATTTAAAGCGGAAATTGAAATTATAGGAGCTAATCCTTTTGTTTTTGTACGTGATGATATACTGAAAGAAGTTTTTGGGCAAGCGAAAAAAAGTGCGGGTCCCATTCCCATCCAGGGCGTTATCAACGGAAAAAAATATAAACAGACCTTAGTTAAATATGATGGGGCCTGGAGGCTTTATATCAACACAAGTATGCTTAAAAATTCACCTAAGCGAATAGGTGAAATGGTAGAGATGACAATTAGTTTTGATCCAGAAAGTAGAGAAATAAAACCGCCGGAAGATTTTATATTTGCTTTAAACGGAAATAAAGAAGCAAAGACTGTTTTTGACAGTTTGCCACCATCAAGAAAATTAGAAATAGTTAGATATTTGGCACGACTGAAATCCGCAGAAGCCTTAGAAAGAAATATTAAAAGGGCTATTAGTTTTTTGTTAGGTAATGAAAGGTTTGTTGGTAGAGACAATCCCTGAAACAATGGATAAATATCTCCATTTTGTTGGTTTGCAATCCTCGCAGTCTGCTTTTGGTAGGAAGCTATAAAGGAATTAAAGTCGTTTTCATAAATTTAAAAAACAATAGAATGAAGCAAAACATAGTAGCAGATAAAATAGCAGGACTCTCTATGATGATTGTATTCACTGCCATGTGGACGATTATGGGAGAGGTTGCATTGAGCCAGTTGGATTATCATATAGGCGGAATTGGGTTTGGTGGGGCAGTGGTCTTTTTGGCTTATCAATACTTCCAGCTAAGACACGCTAGTAAAAGCCTTCCCAAAAGCGTTGAAGTGGGGGAGAAGAAAGAAGATAAACGGTTTCTAGTCATTTTTGGAATAGAAGGAGTTGCCATATTTATTGTTAAAAATGTGTTGTATAATACCAACCATGATGAATATTTTATTGCTTCTTTCGCGTTGATAGTAGGGTTACACTTTTTTCCATTAGCCAAAGTATTCGGTAGGAAATTCGACTACTATATAGGTAGTTGGACAACTTTCATTTCCTTACTTGGTATCTATCTTATTTTTGATAAACAATATTCTCTGGCATTAATAAATGCTATGGTTTGTTTTGGTTGTGCTCTTTCTACTGTACTATATGGACTGAACATGGTGAAGGATGCAAAAGACATGCTGAAGTGAGCGTGGCAAATCACTTAACAAGCAATATAACTTTACAATTCGTCGTTTATACCTAAGACCAAATCACTGTCATAAAGGCGTAAACAATTTTAGGTATTAGGTTTGCTGTATGCCCCCAAATAAATTTTAAAAGACATGAACACAAAAACAATCACACTAATAGTTATTGCGCCTTGGTACTAATGCTTGGCGGCTGTGGATGCAACAGTTACAATGGATTAGTTGCTGGCGATCAATCTGTAAAGAGATCTTGGAGCGATGTGGAAACTAACTATCAACGTCGTACCGATTTGTATAGTAGCGTTATCAAAACAATAGAAGGCTCTGCCAACTTTGAAAAAAGTACCTTGAAAGACGTGTTGGCAGCAAGAGCAAGTGCAACACAGATTAAAGTGGACATCAATGATCCTGCTACTTTGCAAAAATTTCAGGCTGCACAAGGTCAGTTGCAGAGCTCTTTTGGCAGATTAATGGCTATTGCAGAATCTTATCCCGATTTGAAGACAACCAAATCTTTCCAAGACTTTCAAGCACAGATCGAGGGAACAGAGAATAGGATAAACATTGCCAGAAAAGATTACAACAGTGCTGTAGAAGGCTATAACCTGCAGGTAAGGCAGTTTCCAAATAACCTCTTTGCAGGGATATTCCATTTTGGCGAGAAAGCCTACTATCAGGCAGATGCAGGTACTGAG
>CANGFK010000252.1 GCA_947452925.1 Chitinophagaceae bacterium
AATATCCCAATTCTACAACTTATACTGTTGGACTAAATAACAGTGGTGTTACCCCTCCTGCTGGCGGTACTCCTGAGATAGTTTGTGTTGATGCTTCTGTTGCAACGTTGACTGGTCTAGCTTTTAGTTCTCCATATTACACAACAACCAGTCCATTTACAGCGACAACTACAGCGACAATAGGTGCTTTTACCTACTATGCAAACACAGTTGCACTGGCAGAAACCGCGATACCAGCAACTATTACAGGTGTGACGGCAAATAACAAGACTTACAGTGGCACGACTACAGCTGTAGTTAACACCGGTTCAGCAGCTGTATCGGGTGTGGTTGGCAGCGATGTTGTGACTATCAGTGCAGGTACAGGCACATTTGCTAGTGCAGGTGTTGCCAATGGTATTGTAGTTACATACAGTGGTTTTGGATTGAGCGGCGCAAATGCCCCCGCGTATACACTAAGTGCACAACCTGTAAGCACTACAGCTAATATTACACCAGCAACTCTTACAATTACTGCGGCAAATCAAAGTGTAAGTTATGGCACTGCGGCTGCTACCGTTATAAGTGCTGGATCATACACTCCAACAGGTTTTGTGAACAGTGAGACCAGTGCTGTTATAAGTGGCTCGGCAAGTTACACTACCAATTATACGTCTACTACTGCAGTAGGGGCATCTGGTATTACTATTGCGCCAGTAGTGACAGGTTTGACTGCTAGCAATTACACCTTTAGTGGAGCAAATGGCACAATCTCCATTACGGCTGCAACTCCAACTGTTACTGTCACTCCAGGTACCTATACTTATACAGGACTTGCACAAGGTCCAGGAAGTTCTGTAACGAGCAATACCGGTACGGGCAGCAGCTACACCTTTAGTTACGTTGGTGTGAGTGGAACAAGTTATGGTCCGAGTAGTACCCCTCCAACCAATGCAGGTAGCTATACCGTTACTGCAACTGTAGCTGCAAATGGCAACTATGCATCAGCCAGTTCTTCTGCAACAGCGTTTACAATTGGTAAGGTAGCTTTAACCATTACTGCAGCAGGTCAAAGTGTTGCTTATGGTACCGCTGTAGCTACTGTTACAGGTGCAGGTTCTTATACTCCAACAGGCTTTGTAAATAGTGAGACGAGTGCCGTCATTGGTGGCTCTGTTACCTATACGACTACCTATACAACTACAATAACTGCTGGTACAGCAAGTATTACTATCACACCTGTGGTATCAGGGTTGACTGCCAGCAATTATTCATTTAGTGCAACTAACGGTACCATTACTATAACTGGAGCAGCTTTAGATAGAGTCGGAATCACTAGTTCAACGCCTGCAGCTACAGCTTATAGTTTACGGTTGTTAAGTAGTAGTTATTCTGGGCCATTGGTGCGAATTACTACAAATGGAGGTAGTAGCTTCTACGATGTTTATCCAGATGCAACAACAGGCGGCTTCACTACTAATAGTAAAATCTCTTCATCTGTAGGAACTTACAATGCAGCAGCTTCGGCAGCCGGGGCGAGTGCTTTAAGTACTATCATAACTGCTGGTACAACCAATGCTACTGTTGCTGTATGGTATGATCAGAGTGGATATGGAAGAAATGTATTGCAGGCAACGGTTGCAAATCAACCATCTGTAATTACTTCTGGTACTATCAATTCTTACAATAATACCGGCGTAGCCGCTTTAAGTTTTAATGGCACATCTAGCTACCTACAAACAACTGCTGCAGCTACATGGATGAATGGTACTGCTTATTCTATTCAAGCTGTTGCCCAAACTTCAACAGGTGCAAATGTTTTCTTGGCGGGAACAAATCAATCCGGCACTACTGATGTGGGGCTACACATTGGGTGGCTTAACAACGCTAATTTTGCAATTAATCAATACAATGATGATGGAAACTACAGCACGGCACTGCCTGTTGGTTTAGCAATTATCAGCGGAATTAAGTCTGCTGGTAGCGGAGGTTCGGCACTCTGGATCAATGGGACGTCTTTAGGTACAGCTATTAAGCCTAATGCCAATTTGAGTACAAGTGGTGCTTTGACTATTGGTACTGGTTTCCAGACATCAGGACAGAACTGGAGTGGGTATTATCCAGAGAGCATCATTTTTGCAAGTAATGTATCATCAACCCGTTCAACGGTAGAGGCAAATCAGGCAACCTACTATGTGTATCCTGCTATAGGCACTCAGCCTTCTACCAGTACACAATCCATAATTTATGGGGGCACTGCAACAGCATTAAGTGTGAGTACAACAACAAGCTATGGTACAATCAGTGGTTACCAATGGTATAGCAATACTACGGCTTCTAATAGTGGTGGTACGTTAATAGGTGGAGCTACAAGCTCATCTTATACCCCACTCACCAGTACACTTGGTACTAAGTATTATTATGTGGTTGTTACTAATTCTGTTGGTAATACAACAACTAGCAATGTGTCAGGTGCTGTAACCATTACAGCCTCTACTGATGCTACTCTTTCTGCCTTTACTATCAGTTCTGGGACACTAACACCAACATTTGCCTCTGCAACCACAAGCTACACAACAAGTGTAACGAATGGTACTTCTAGCATTACAGTAACACCAACTGTTAATCAAGCAAATGCTACTGTAACAGTAAATGGAACAACCGTAACTAGCGGTTCTGCATCGAGTGCCATCTCATTAAATGTGGGTAGCAACACGATTACTACCGTGGTTACTGCTCAAGATGGTACAACTACTAAAACATACACGATTACAGTTACTAGGGTTTCTACGGATGCTACTTTATCTGCACTAACCACAACAGCTGGTTCATTAACTCCAGCTTTTGCTTCTGCAACTACGAGCTACACAGCTAGTGTCAGTAACTCTACAACAAGTATCACAGTTACGCCTACTGTCAACCAATCAAATGCAACAGTTCAGGTTAGGGTAAATGGTGGTAGTTATAACAGTGTAACTAGTGGTAGTGCTTCAGGAGCCTTGAGTTTAAGTGTTGGAAGTAATACTGTTAATGTTTTGGTGACTGCACAAGATGGAGCTACAACAAAAACATATACAATTACAGTTACCAGGGCAGCGCAACCTCCTGTAATAACTTCTATATCACCCATTATTGCTACTGTAGGTTCTTCAATTACAATTACAGGAACTGGATTCAACACAACGGCAGCAAGTAATATAGTTTATTTTGGTGGAGTAAAAGCAGCTACCCCTACGGCAGCAACTGCTACAAGTTTAACAGTAACAGTTCCTTCTGAAGCAAATTATGCACCTATTTCTGTTGTTAATAGTGCTTCTAATTTAGCAGCCTACAGTCAAACATTCTTTTCTACGACTAAGAGTCCAGCAAAAACAAGCTTAAGTAGCGGAGAGTTTTCAATAAGCAACTTTGGTTTGGGAAGTTCAACTTGGGGTATGGCATCTGCGGAAGCAGATTTTAATAACGATGGTTTGCTAGACGTTGCCGTTACAGATTATAACAATACATCGGGAACATCTATTAAAGTTTTTCCGAACAGCACTAGTGGTTCTACTGTAAGCTTTGGAACTGCCATTAGCCTCTCAACTTATACGGGTACAAGAGGACTTGCAGTAGCCGATTTAGATGGCGATGGTAATCCAGATCTTATTTCTGTTACTTCGGGTACAGCTGATGTTTCTATTTTCCGCAACACCAGCTCAGGCGGCACGATAAGTTTTGCTTCGAAGTTAGATTTGGCAACAAACGGAGGGGCCTACTATGCCCTTGCAGCAGATTTTGATGGAGATGGTAAAATAGATATTGCTTGCGCTAATAATGGTGTTGTTTCAGTCTTTTTAAATACAACAACAACTGTTGGCTCAATAACTTTTGCTTCTAAAGTAGATTTTGCAGCACCTTCATGTTTAGGTTTAGGTGTTGGGGATATTAATGGAGATGGATTGCCAGATTTGGTAACTGGAAACTCAGGGACCAACACAGCAAACATGTCTGTTTTGTTGAACACGACAACTACACCGGGAAGTGTAAGTTTTGCAACCCATTCCGATTTTGCAATTAGTTCTACAACTACTTCGTCATACCTTAATCTCGCGGATTTTGATGGAGACGGAAAGTTGGATGTTGCGCTTTCTAACGGTAATTCTAGATCTGTTTCTTTGTTTAGAAATACCACTTCGGGCAGTACACCAAGTTTTGCCACTCCAGTTACTTTAGCAGGTAATTTTAGTAATATTGGGTTATCAGTTGGTGATATAAATGGAGATGGATTGCCAGAAGTTGCAACTGCTGATGGAGGCAATTGGGTCGTGTATTTAAATAAATCTACCAGTGGGTCAATCAGTTTCAATGGTGGTATTACACTTTCAGCTTCTACTGGTCCATGGAGTTCTTCAATTGCTGATTTGAATGGAGATGGAAGAGCAGAGGTTTTTGGTGGAAATGGTACTAATCTTACTGTCTATACCTATAATCCTACTTTCTCTACGGATGCTACTTTATCTGCCTTAACCACTAGTTCAGGTACACTAACCCCAACGTTTGTCTCTGCAACTACAAGTTACACAGCAAGTGTAGCGAATGGTACTTCCAGCATTACAGTTACACCAACAGTTAATCAAGCGAATGCTACTGTAACAGTAAATGGCACAACCGTAACTAGCGGTTCTGCATCGAGTGCCATCTCATTAAATGTGGGTAGCAATACGATTACTACTGTGGTTACTGCTCAAGATGGTACAACTACTAAGACATATACGATTACAGTTATAAGAGCAGCAGTTCCTCCTGGTAATGCAATTGCCTTTAATGGGTCGAATAATT
This sequence comes from Chitinophagaceae bacterium, assembly GCA_947452925.1. Classification (GTDB taxonomy): domain Bacteria; phylum Bacteroidota; class Bacteroidia; order Chitinophagales; family Chitinophagaceae; genus Parasediminibacterium. The sequence goes on from CANGFK010000252.1 coordinate 4,801, forward strand.
ATGTTTCTGTACCAAATAATTCTTCACTCAATTTTGGAACATCTACAGATTTTACATTAGAAGCTTGGATTAATTACACTACTTCTGCTTCTAATTATACAGGTCTTGTAGTTAAGGGAACCACTTCGGGTTGGACTGGTTACCAAATGTTACTTTACAATAATCATATTTCTGCTGAGGTTATGGATGGAACCACTTTGTTGAGCCCATCAACCAATGGAGCATTGCAGGGGACTACTGCATTGAATGATGGCAAGTGGCACCATGTTGCAATGGTTGTAACTAGAACTGGTACAAGCATAAAACTATATGTAGATGGTAATCAGGAATCCTCAACTGTTACTAGTTCTGTAATTGGAAGTAATCTCACCAATTCTGCGAATTTGTTAATTGGTGTTGAAAGGACAAATGGTCTTTACTTTAATGGAAAAATAGATGAAGTTAGGGTATGGAGTGCTGCTCGCTCTACTGCACAAGTTCAGTCAGATATGCTAAATATTGTTAGTCCATCTACATCTGGCTTGGTTGCATACTACAACTTTGATAATGGTACAGCTGGTGGTAGCAATTCTGGCGTAACAGGATTATATGATCAGACATCAAATGCCAATAATGGTACATTGACCAATTTTAGTTTAAGTGGCAGCACCAGTAACTGGGTAGAAAGTTATGCAATGGTAGTACCTGCTGCTACTGCTGCATCTAGCATAGCTAGCGGAAGTTTTACTGCCAACTGGACAGCTCCTGCAGTGGGAAC
>CANGFK010000253.1 GCA_947452925.1 Chitinophagaceae bacterium
AAGTGTTAGGGGTATGTGTTTGTTGCCATCAGGGTATTTAGAAAAGTGTTAGGTGTATGTATGTGATGCCATCAGGGTATGTAGAAAAGTGTTAGGGGTATGTGGTTGATGCCATCAGGGTATGTGAAAAAGTGTTAGGGGTATGTGTGTGTTGCCATCAGGGTATGTACAAGGGGCCATCAGGGTATGTGAAAAAATGAAGAAAGTAATGGCTGGTGAAGGTAAGTGACTGCATAAAAGGTTATGAAAGCGTGGCATTTAATCAAGCTAGTCCATGAATGTCGGGGTCTTTTTTTGATTCTGTCATGGATTAGCTGATACTAAAGCTAGAATAGATAGACTAATTGCGAATTTTGAAAGACCCACCTGTGTACTAGTCAAACCAGTTTCTAACTGGAACTCGCTTCGATAAATAAACAACTCGCGTCACTGCGAGGTACGAAGCAGCCTTTTAATGTACAATAACTGATTAAGGGGTTAAAAGATTGCTTCGTACCTCGCAATGGTAAAGGTTTAAGAACGCTCAATACATATTCCAGTCATAGTTTGCCGAGTAGTTTCTTGCGGCGTAATAGGCTCCATTGGTATTGTTTTGGATATTCATTAAAGCATTGTAGTTATTGTAAGTGTTGGAAGCATTGTAATAGCCTCCTAATCCTACATCGGTATTATTAATGCAGGTATTGTTGAATAGAACATTATTAATGGATGCTTTTGTTGCTGCTGATGCATTTACAAGAATTCCTCTGCTATTTCTTTCGCAATAGTTTTGTGCTATTAAGTTTTGAGACGAATAGAAGTTGTTTACATTAAGGTTATATAGCTGAACTCCAGCTGTACTATTACTATCAAGTATATTTGCTTGAATTATATTTTTACTAGCCCCTTCCTCAATGAAGATACCATTGCGGTGATTGTTTGAACAGACATTTTTTAGTAAAACTGAATTTGAACTGAAGGCATCTAGGTCTATCCCATCATAATTGATGCTGCCTGAAACATTATTTTCAAAAGCAAATAATCTGCTTGATGCAAGATTCCAAATTCCCCTACTTGCATTTTTGATGATTGTACAAGCACTGATGAAAGTTGGCGAAGTACTGTTTTGTTTGAATATTCCTTGTGCTGCACCATTCTGAATAGTTACCTGATCAATAACGGCATTGGCTGCACCACTAACATAAACTAATCCTTTGGTACCATTGCTTGTTTGCCCATCAATAGTTCCTCCAGAAAAAGAGGAAGTTATATTGCCGCTGAAATTTATAAGTGTTGCGCAGTTTCCTTGACCATTTATTTTCCCTGTTAAAATTATACATTCATCTTCTTTAATTAACAGGGAGTCTGTTGAAGAGGTGGTTGTGTAATCGCCAATCAGATGCGCTACTATGACAGCATCTGGCTGATAGGTATGTGCGGCATCTATCAAACAGCGAACAGTTTCGAGCGGATAGGAGCCAATTGATACATCGAAGCGGCTTTTTCCAGGCTTAATAAAATCATTGTGGATATTGTTTATCAATGGGGGATTGAAGAATGTGCATGAAGTTACGTTGCCTTGTGCAGAGGTGATACCTATATTGCAGAATAGTTGGTTGTTACTGCCATTTCCATTGACTTGGGTAGTATTTTGACAGGTATTGTAATAAATTCTAGCCTTGGTACTATTGACTGTAAAGCCTACGTTGTTATTGCTTATTTTGTTGTAGGCTATTAGTGATTCGTAAGATGTAGACGCTAAGAAAATTCCATTTGTACAATTAGAAATTGTATTGTAGGTTGCTGCGTCATACTGAGAACTGTCTTGAATGCCAGTGGTGCAGTTGGTAATTGTGTTATTTGAGAAAGCAGCGTAGTTGCCATTAATGGTTATTCCGGTTGAACAGGTTTGAATATTATTATCTGTGCAGATGAAATTAAATACGTCGGCATAATGAATACCCGAATTGCCGCAATTGCTGATGTTACACCGGGTGACAGAGCCTGCATCAGCGAAAACTGTCATCCCATTTCCGGAATAGGCAATCCCCTCTGATTTACAGTTTCTGATAGTAAGATTATCTATGTGTGTTTTCCCGCTTGTATTGACCTCTATTGCTGTATTGATTGAATTATTCCCCTCTAGTCTCCCATTTTCAGCAGAAGATATTGAAACATACTCCGAATTTGAGATTTGAACCAGCGAAGTTGCAGTACAACCAGCATTTGCCTGGATGATTGCATTATTCAAAAAGAGTAACATGAAGCTTCCCAATTGTATCGGATTGTCTGTAATAGTGAAGGTTCCTGTTAAAGTTATCCTGATAATATTATTGGGGAAATTATTTCTTGTATCATTGATAGCAGCTTGAATGTCAGCGATGGTTCCATTACTAAATGATAGGTCGGTAATTTTTTCTGACGGAGTGTGATAGAAAGTTGCAGATGGGGGCGTAAATAGATTCTGAGCCTGTATTGAAAAAGCGAAAAAAATCAGGTATAGGGTGAACGATACTTTATACATAGCAAAACCTGTTTTTCTAATTTTAGTATTTTGATGTCAAAACTTTCTTGAAGCAATAGCCAAATGTAATGTTTCCACACAAAATACAGTGAGTGGTATTAATGGTATTTAACTTAGAAGCTGTTTGAGTTAATTATTTGATATTCCTTATGCGGTTTAATATTAACTGTAACTGCGTTAAATTTTTCGCCTTAGGCGTTGGACTATGGCTGCAAAATTTGCCTTGTTCCAATTGAATAAACACTCATAAGTAATTCTTAACAATTAACTCAAACAGCTTCTTAACTTATAAATGCTCACTGTTAAGTGTAACCCTTTCTCCTTTTTTTGTATTAAACGATACCAGATACCCAATAGCAGCAGCAGAAGATTTAAGGCCTAACTCTTTAACTACAATGGGCGTGTTGGATCGAATGGTGCATAAGCCCCCATTTTTGGATAAGATAGTTGCTGAAGTAAGCTTTTGATTTGCCCAATGGATGTCTACCACAAAGTTTCCCCTTCCAACGATACCAGCAATACTACCTGTTTGCCAAGAAACAGGTAGGGCGGGTAATAGATACAATTCGTTGTTCTGACTTTGCAATAACATCTCGGTAATGCCAGCAGTTCCTGCGAAGTTGCCATCAATCTGAAAAGGAGGGTGTGCATCAAATAAATTATCATAAGCGCCACTGCCACCCAATTCAGCACGGTGCAAAAGGTTTCTAAACAACAGGTGCGCATGTTCACCATCCAATAATCTTGCCCACATATTCACTTTCCAAGCAAGACTCCAGCCTGTGCCGGCATCACCTCGTAGTTCAAGGGTTTTCTTGGCAGCGGCTGTGAGTTCGGGCGTTGTAAAAGGGGAAATTTCGTGTGCCGGGTGCAAGGCATACAAATGTGAGGTATGGCGATGGTGAGGATCTACATCATCAAAATCTTTGTACCACTCCATCAGATTACCTCTTTTGCCAATTTGAAAAGGGAATAGTTTGGTAAGCGATTGTTGCAATGAATCACTGAAAGAAGCATCAATTCCCAACACCTTTTCTGATTCAATGGTATTGTGAAACAGGTCGCGGATAATGCCTATATCCATCGTGGAAGCAATAGATAATCCAGACTTCTTACCGTTATCCAGAAAAACATTTTCAGGCGAAGTAGAAGGACTCGTTACCAGATGACCAGCACTATCTTTAATTAACCATGCCAACGTAAACCTTGCAGCATCTTTTAATATTGGATAATATTCTTTTAAAAATGCCTTATCACCAGTATATAGGTAATGCTCCCAAATGTGCCTGCTCAGCCAATTGCCCCCCATTTCCCAGTTAGCCCAACGTGGGTCGCCTACTTTATTACCTACCGCATTGGTAAGCGCCCATATATCAGAATTGTGGTGCAGTACAAAGCCATCAATATTATAATAGCTTTTGGCTGTCTTTATACCAGACCCATGAATCTCCTTTAGTAAGCCAAAAAGGGGGTTAGTCAACTCAGTAAGGTTGGTACACTCCGCATGCCAATAGTTCATTTGCAGGTTGATGTTGGTGGTATACCCACTACTCCAAGGGGGATATAATTCTTTGTTCCAAATTCCTTGCAGGTTTGCAGGAACATTGGGCGTTCTAGAACTTGCTATCAACAAATACCTACCATATTGGTAATATAAAGCCTCTAGCCCTGCATCGGTACCACCTTTAGAATATGCGTCTATACGAGCATCGGTAGGAAGCTTGGCTAAACTGTCATTCGTGCCCAAATTGATAGATACACGATTGAAGAAATGGTGATAGTCGGTCAAATGCGTTTGCCTAATACTTGCAAAACCAGTAGCAATAGCTTTATTTAAGTAGTCATTAGCCAATTGATGTTCGTCTTTTCCTTCGCTATCGGGACATTTATCATACCCATTAAAGCTAGTAGCCGAAGTGAGATAGAGGGTAACTTCGGTTGCTTTAGAAATACGTAGCCCACCAGTATCGGTTGAAGAAGTACCTCCATTTTGGGTAGCTTTCACCAACAACTCAAAGCGCATACCATTGCAACCACTTGTATCAAAGAGGTAAGTTTTGCCCTTACCTGAAGGAGCCTTGCCCTTAAGGGAAATAAGATTGTTAGCATAAATAACTGATTTCTTCAATAGGCTTCTAGCAGTAATATGCAGGGTTAATTGATTGGGCTGACTAGCCGTAAGTCTAACCATGATACAATGATTGGGCTGCGAAGCAAAAACCTCTCTAATATAAGTAACGCCATCAATAGTAAACCTGGTGGTAGCAATGGCATCTGCAATATTAAGGTCGCGATAGTAATGGGTCGAATCTATTTTGGGTAAAAATTGCTTGATTACTAAATCGCCAAGAGGCAAATAAGAAGCCGATGGAGGGCCTTGCAATCTCTTCGCAAAATAAAGTGCGGTATCATAATCCCCTGCTACTAAAGCAGCCCTAAGTGGTTGCAGGTTGGTGTAAGAGGTGGTGTCGAGGTTGGGTTTAAGGGGGCCACCTGTCCATAAAGAAGCATCATTCAACTGAATCAACTCTTTGTCGATACCGCCAAACACCATTCCGCCAAACGTGCCGTTACCTATTGGCAAAGCCTGTGTCCATTTAGAAGCAGGTTGCTTATACCAAAGCTTAAGATTGGATTGGGCATTGGTATTAAAAACCCATATGAAATTAAAACAAATTAAAGAACCAAGCAATCGTTTAGTCATAAGTAAACTATTTTAAAATGAGTGCAAAAGTGCTTAATATTTAGATATCAAAACCTTCTTGAAGCAATAACCAAAGGAGGTTTTACCACAAAGAATATAGTTGGCAGTATTGATATTGTCTAGTTTTATAACCTGCATGAAGTCGGTGCCCCCATTTGTTTTGAAGTCTTCTTTGTAGATTAAGTTGCCGCCTAAATCGTACAATTGAATTCCCATTGAACTGAAAGGTGTTTGGGTGACTGTTTCAACTTGGAATGCATTGTTTTTGAGGTTGGTAAACTTTAAATCGAAAG
>CANGFK010000254.1 GCA_947452925.1 Chitinophagaceae bacterium
AGAATGTACACTTGCAGAAGGTACTGAAATGTTTATGCCGGGTGATAACGTTTCATTGTCTGTTAAGTTGATTCAACCTATTGCGATGGAAAAAGGTCTTAAATTTGCGATTCGTGAAGGTGGACGTACAGTAGGTGCTGGTCAAGTTACTGAAATAATAAAATAAGAATTTACTAAGTAATTAATAATTTCTTTTCTATAGGGTAGCTAATTAGCATTATGTTAATTAGCTACTTTTTTTACACGGGCATGGTGCAATGGTAGCATACGGGTCTCCAAAACCTTTGATCTGGGTTCGAATCCTAGTGCCCGTGCAAAGTAATTTAAGAATTTAAAAGTCTCAAATTGCAATAACAAATAGCTTTAAATTGGTTTTATGAACAAGATTTCAGCATATTTTAAAGATAGTTACCAAGAACTTACTGAAAGAGTAACTTGGCCAACTTGGTTACAGTTACAACAAAGTACATTGATTGTATTGGTAGCAACTGTATTGATAACGGGTATGGTTTGGATTATGGATTTTAGTAGCAACCAATTGTTGAAGCTAATTTACTCATTATTTAAGTAAAAATTATGGAAGAGTTAGCGGTTAACAAAGAGGTGGTTGAAACTCCGGCAGAGAATACGAGATATTATGCTTTGAGGGTAGTAAGTGGAAAAGAAAGGGGAATAAAAGAATATTTAGATAAAGATATCAGCCGAAACGGATGGACTAATATTGTAAAACAGGTATTTCTTCCTACTGAGAAAGTGTACAAAGTACAGAACGGAAAGAAGCAGATGCGTGAAAAGAATCTTTATCCAGGTTATATTTTCTTAGAGATAATTGAAGGTAAACTACAAGATGATTTAGTACAAAGTATTAGCAATGTTACCAATGTAATGCACTTTTTGACTGATGGTAAAGGTAGCAAAGGAACTATAGTTGCTTTGAGAAAGAGCGAAGTAAACAAGATGCTAGGTAAGGTCGATGAAATGAATGATCAAGGGGTTAGCATCAGTGAACCATTCATCATTGGCGAAACTATTAAGATTATAGAAGGTCCTTTCAATGATTTCAACGGTGTTATCGAAGAAGTTAATGACGAAAAGAAGAAATTGAAAGTATCAGTAAAGATATTTGGAAGAAGTACTCCAGTAGAATTGAACTATGTACAAGTAGAAAAACTTGGATAGTATTTCACTTAACTTAAATAAAAAAGCCTTCGATAAGTCCGAAGGCTTTTTTATTTGCAGTATTTGTCAGTTGAATCTTATTTAAAAAGTGTTTCTGCTTTTATGATACTCTCAGGTTTGCCAACATCAATCAATAAACTATCCGAATGATTGAAACCTTCAATAGTGTAATCTGCACAAAGACTCATGTAAACATCCACCAAAGAAAACTTTCCTTGTTGTTGTATGCGATTAAATAGTTTGGTATTAATTACGTGAATGCCACTAAAAGCTTTTTGTTGTAATGCCTGTTTCTGAATTGCGTCATAACCAAGTACTGCCCCCTTTTCTTCCTTTGTTGCCGTATTTCTCCAACCGCAAAGTTGGTTAGTAGTATTAAAAAGAAAATACCTGCTACTTACTCTATCTGTTATTGCTAGTGTAGCCAAGGGTTGATTGCTCTGGTGTTGCGCTATCATTTTTGATAAAGGCATATCAGTCAGCATATCTACATTCATTACCACAAAGCTTTCTTCACCTTCAAAGTACCAGGCTGCTTTCTTCAATCCCCCCCCTGTTTCCAATACCGCATCTGTTTCGTCTGAGATGGTAATCGTACTCCCCCAACCTTTGTTTTCATTTACTGCATCTATAATCTGATTTGCAAAATGATGCACGTTTACAATCACATCCCTGATGCCCTGTTGTTGCAGGTACTCCACATTTCTTTGCAAAAGTGTTTTACCATTCACCATTGCCAATGCTTTTGGATGGTGCAATGTAAAAGGTTGCAACCTGGTTCCTAATCCTGCGGCTAATAGAAGTGCTTTCATAAATTAATTGTTTGAAGTTTACCGTTGACCGAAATACCGTTAACCGATGTGGTCTATGACGGTTAACGGTACATCGGTCAACGCTCTTACCTTTATCTCACCCAATTCTCCTCATTCGTGTGCGTTAAAATTACTTTTACCTTGTATTTATTGCGTAAGTGTCTGGCTGTCTGTTCAGATGCATAAACACTTCTGTGCTGACCACCTGTACAGCCAAAGTTGATGGAAAGATGCTCGAAGTCGCGCTCCAGATAATTCTCTACCGATATATCAATCAAATCCCAAACACTATTTAAGAAGGTATTCATCTTAGTTCTCTGCTCCAGAAAGTCTTGCACGGGTTTATCCTTTCCGCTCAACTTCTTATAATCATCAAAACGACCCGGATTCAAAATGCCACGCATATCAAAAACATAACCTCCACCCGATTCATTGTCACAAGCAGGAATGCCCTTTCTGTAGCTAAAACTGTTTATCACAATAACAAGTGGTGTGTTCTCATTCGCTTGTATTGGAGTGAATCGTTTTATTATTTCTTCATTGGTAATTTGTTTTAACAACCCACTAAACACTGGCATATCTAAGCCTATCTGTTTGTTGGCAACAAAGAATTGTACATTCTTTAGGGCAAGTGGAATGCTAGTGAGAAAGTGTGCTTTTCGTTCAAATAATCCCCTGAAACCATAGGCTCCAAGTACTTGCAATAAACGGATTAACACATATCCATTGTACTGATTTATGAATTCAGCCTTGTCAATTTCTATATCCAGCAGCGATTGAACTTCCGTTATATAATAGTCCAACAGGTTGTCTTTCCAGGTTTCATTTAGTTCGGCTTTAGCCTGCCAAAGCAAACTCGCCACGTCATATTGCAATGCGCCTTTCATTCCACCCTGATAATCTATGAATGAAACTTCATCTTTTTCAACCAATATGTTCCTGCTCTGAAAGTCGCGGAACATAAAATATTGTTGTCCTGTCTGTGATAGATAAGTACCCAAAGTTTCAAAATCATCCAACAGGCCTTGTTTATCGTAAGGAATCCGAAGGGTATCCAGAAAATAATATTTAAAATAAAGCAGATCGCTGATGATGGCTTGCTTTCCAAAAGCTTTAGCGGTAAGGCACCAGTTATAGTCGAAGCCTTTATCGCCTAGTATTTGTATTCTGGCAAGCTGATGAAGGCTCTTTTTGTACAATTCATATACATAGTCATCCTTGCCGTGCTGTTCTATTTTGTCCAACAGACTCTCCCTTCCCCTATCCTCCTGAATGTAAATGGTCTGTTCTTTATTGATACAGAACACGGTAGGGACAGGCAAACCGGCAGCTTTAAAGTGATTTGTAAATTGTACAAAAGCATTATTCTCAGCGATGTTTAAGTTGTAAGTGGCAATAAAAGAAGCCTCTTCTGTATAGATCCGGTAGTATTGCCTGTCGCTTCCACTTTGTGGCAATAGTTCTAAACGGGTAATTGGTTGGTGTTTGTAATAAGTAAATAATTGTTCAATAGCTGCTGTCATCAATTCCATTCGTCGCGTTAATTAGAAAAACGAAAGTAACCCTATCTGTTTATTGTTGTAGAAAGAAAGTGATTTTTAGCCTACTTTAATTAAAAAAGAACTTATACGGATTAATGGTTAGTTTCGTTTCAAATAGAAAGGTTATGAGTGCGCTGGAATTAAAAGTATACGACATCTTAAAATTACGTTTTTCTGAACAGGAAGCAACTACTGTAATTGAGTATATGGATGAGAAGGTTAAGAATGGGGTAGAGGAAAAAGTAGCTCAGTCGAAAATAATTCAAACCAAAGACATAGAAATATTCAGAACGGAAATTAAAGAAGAAAATGCCAAGATAAAAGTAGAAACCAATGAAGGGTTCTCAAAATTGGAAGTTACAATTGCCCAACTTCGTGGCGAAATGAAAACCGGTTTCTCTGATGTTAAAGTAGAAATTCTCAGATGGATATTTGGTATTTTTATGGCAATGATGCTTGCAATACTTGGACTATATCTAAAAAAATAATCCGAGTCAGTCTCATCAGATTTTATTTACTCCTCAACGTTTTATAAATCTTTATCGCACTCATCAATAAAGCTATAAAAAGAACCAATCCAACCAATCCCCACACCAGGCTGATGCTTTGCTTTACAACTACCAACATTACAATGGCTATTAAAAAAACGGTAGCTACTTCATTCCAGATGCGCAATTGTTGCGAAGTATATTTAAAAATTCCATCTACCTGTTGTCTGAGGATGATGTGCAGTGAATAATGATAGACATATAAAAACACTACAAAAATCAGTTTAATCAAAAGCCATCTTCCTTCTTCTACAAAAACAAGGCTGTTCCACCCCCCCATAAACAAGATAGCGGGCCCAAATATGAGCGACAATATTGCCGATGGCCAGGTAATGCCATACCACAAGCGCTTCATCATGATTGTAAATTGTTCTTGCAATGCCTGCCTGATGCCATCTGGTTTATCGAGTGCTTCTACATTGTAGATGAATAGGCGAGGCATATAAAACAACCCCGCAAACCAGGTAACTATAAAGACGATATGCAATGCTTTGAGGTAGGAATACATGCTTGTACAATTTATTTTACTGATTAATGACCGGCATTTTGTAACATCATTAGGTGATGCATAAGTAGTAAATAAAACTGATTTGGCAAGAATATTTTTAGTGATGAACGTGTTTCGGTCGATTTGGTTTCTGCCTGATCTTTACTTTAGTACTGCTGTTTTTCTTTTGAATGTGCAACCTTTTATGTATCCTTCACTTTGGTGTTCTTATATGAATTAGGTGTTAAAGTCCAGATAAGTTGGAAAACAAAAGCACCAATCAAAGTCCAGAGAACATCGTTCCAGTCAAAGTGTAATTTAGGTGAAGTTGCCTGAACAAATTCCCACGATATAAGTCCTGTTATTGAAATTAGGTTTGCCGTTAGATGCTTGTTTTCGTTTAGCCATTTATTAGTCCGTTTTATCTGAGGAATTAAGACAACAAACAAGGCTGGTATTCCTATTGCAGGAAAAAAATTAGGTGCAACTCCCAACAAGTATTTAATGGTCATATTGCCGCCCCTGTAGGTTGGCCTGATGTTGTCAATTATTTGTTGGTATGCTACAAAGCAAAACGCAAACAATGCAAACCAGTAATATAAATTCTTAGATAGATTCATAATTTTTCCTGCCGTTGTTGGTGTTCTTCACCAACAACAATGTATAGTAGGTTTAATTTTCAAATGTAGGAATTCCGTTTTAACAGGTTTAAAAGTGTTGAGTCTTAAATACTAGAAAGGGGAAGGATTGTAGAAAGACCTTAGCGAATGAACGCGCGAAACGCGCGCACTAGCCCTTATAGATTTTAGCGAGTTTGACGCGGACTAGCTGAGAAGGATTGTAGAAAGACCTTAGCGAATGAACGCGCGAAACGCGCGCACTAGCCCTTATAGATTTTAGCGAGTTTGACGCGGACTAGCT
>CANGFK010000255.1 GCA_947452925.1 Chitinophagaceae bacterium
ATGTTGTTATCGTTGAAGGATATTCGGGACGGTAAAGTACATGGTTTGTTTTTTGAATCCATCAAAAGAACTTGATATTGTATATTGAAAACAGAAGCAAAGTTGTTCACAACTGAGAAGGAATCTTTTTTCATATAGCTCAATTATACTCGTTTTATAAAATAGTGTATGATTAAACCTATTTTATTTTGTCGCAAAGCTAAATGTCTGTAGGTTATCTACTATCCTGTACAATCCTGCTTAGGGATTTCTGAGTAATTAATTGAACAAATAGGTTGAAGAGTTATAGTATATGCCTGTGTTGTAGAGATTTTTAAGTTGAATTCTACGTAAATATTGCTGATTTTATTCTGAAGGAGAGGTACTTAGGTTATACACTCATTCAATTAATTTTATTAGTTGAATTAAATCCATTCAAAAAACATCCTCTGATCAATCATTAGTGTTACAATTGCAACTTCTCCATCACTCTCAAAGTGATTATTGAGCTCAATTTTCTAGGTATCAAATTTATATCTTTCAATTGTATGAAAAGAATTATTTCCTCGTTAGCGTTTGTTGTTATGGCGTGTTCTTTAGCTGCGGTCAAAGGGCAGGAGAGTGGCTATAAAGTGCCACCAAAAGCAATGTCCGATTTATTGCTTGCCACTCCTACGCCATTAGTTAGTTTCAGTGGGAATGCCAATTGGTTGCTGGTATGTGGCCGCACCAACTTTACAACTGTAGAAGAGCTTGGTCAACCCGAAGTGCGGGTGGCAGGGCTGCGTATCAATCCCAATAACTTCTCTTTGAGCAGACAGAATTTCTTTAGTAGTTTCATACTAAAGAATACCAAGACAGGAAAGGACTATCCTATTGTTGGCCTACCCATAAAACTTGCTGCCAGTCAGATTAGCTGGAACACAGCAGAAAGTAAAGTCGCTTTTGTAAATACCACTCACGAAGGGGCAGATTTGTATGTGGTAGATGTGGCCACACAAAAGGCTACACGCATCAACCAACATCCACTCAATACGGTACTTGGAAATGCCTTCGCGTGGGTAGATGGTACGACCCTCCTCTATAAAACAATCAATCAACCTGCAAGTGCTGCTCCTAAGAGACCTGTAACGCCTTCTGGTCCTGCCATTCAGCAGAGCTCTGGAAAGGCTGCACCTAGTGCCACTTATCAGGATCTGATTAAAACCCCTTACGATGAACAGTTATTTGCTTTTTATGCCACCAGTAACCTCACTATCAACCGGGGTGGTATTGAAACGACCATAGGCAAGACGGGCATCTACTATTCTATTGTTTTATCTCCCAATAAAAAATATTTTCTCACCCGTAACATCCACAAACCATTCTCCTATCTGGTTACGGCTAGTGGTTTTCCTTCCACCATCAGCATTTATGATTTGAAAGGTCAGCAGTTGAAAGTGTTGCACGACCTGCCTTCTGAAGAAGGTACGCCTTCTGGTTATGACAATACCCAAGATGTGCCTAGAGCGTATGACTGGCGCAATGATGAGCCTGCCACACTCACTTGGGCTAAGCCATTGGATAGTGGATTGATTAAGAAAAAGAGTACTTACAGGGACGGCATTTATAGTTTATCAGCACCCTTCACTGGTGAACCAAAGTTGTTGTTTAAAACAAAAGCCAGGTATCAGGGAACAACCTGGGGCGACTCTACACTGGCGCTGGTTCGTGAAAGTTCCAAAGCAAAACAAACCACCACAGTGAGTCGGTACAACTCTGTAACCGGAACATTGGAAGAAGTATATACACGCAATACCACTGATGCCTACAACAATCCGGGAACGCCCGTGCTGACCAAAAATGGTCTGGGGCAACCAGTAATTCTGACTACCGATAATGGCACCAAGGTTTTGATGAATAATGAGGTAGGCTCTTCTCCCAAAGGAGATTTACCTTTTTTGTCTAAGTTCGATCTGAATACCAAGCAAAACGAGATATTGTGGCGTAGCCCCGATAGTCTGTTTGAGTATGTGGTGAAAGTGATTAATGCCAATAAGATGGAATTCATTACCCATCGGGAATCACAGAAGACGCCTCCTGCCTTTTATCTAAAGAATCTATCTACTAAGGAGCCTGATAAGCAATTGGTTGGTTTCCCTAATCCATACCCTGGATTGGAGGGGGTAACCAAGCAAAAGATTTCATACAGGAGGGCAGACAGCATCGACCTCACTGGCGATTTATACCTGCCTAAAGGATTTAATCCGCAAAAAGATAGCGCATTGCCTGTATTTATTTGGGCGTATCCGAGAGAGTTTAATGCTGCCGCAGATGCGGGTCAGGTGAGGGGTTCTCAAAACAAATTTACTATGCTCAGCTGGGCTTCGCCAGTTTATCTGGTTACTCAGGGATATGCTGTTTTGGATAATGCCGAGATGCCCATTGTTGCCAAACCGGGTCAACGTCCCAACGACAACTTTGTAGAGCAGTTGCGCCTGAATGCAGAAGCTGCTGTTAACAAACTAGTTGAAATGGGCGTGGGTGATAGAAACAGGATGGCTGTTGGAGGGCATAGTTATGGGGCTTTTATGACTGCCAATTTATTAGTTCATACCAATCTCTTTAAGGCTGGTATTTCCAGAAGTGGTGCCTACAACAGAACCCTTACGCCTTTTGGTTTTCAGAATGAAGAGCGTACCTATTGGAAGGCTCCTCAGTTATATTATGAAATGAGTCCGTTCAGCTATGCAGATAAATTAAAGACCCCCATCTTACTCATTCATGGCGATGCGGATGACAATCCGGGTACATTCCCCATCAATAGTGAGCGGTTGTACAATGCCATCAAAGGCAATGGAGGTACAGCAAGATTGGTGATGCTACCTTATGAGGCACACCATTATGACGCTAAGGAAAACGTACTACACATGCTTTGGGAGATGACCAACTGGCTGGATAAGTATGTGAAAAATGCGAAGTAGTAGGGGAGACGCAAGCAAGGGTACATCTATTTTGGGGTAGTTATAGATAATCCCTTTTATGTTATTATTGTTTTATTGTCAGGCATCAGTTTTTTCATTTATGCCTATGTTATTCCTGAAGCCGCCATCCATGACGTCATTTGCCCTATCATTTATTTTAACGTTGGCATAAAGTCTTTCATTTATGCCTACGTTATTCCTGAAGATGCCATCCATGACATCATTTGCCCTATCATTTTTTCTGACGTAGGCGTAAAGTCTTTCGCTTATGCCTATGTTATTCCTGAAGGAGCCATCCGTGACATCATTTGCCTTATCATTTTTTCTAAGGTAGGCGTAAAGTCTTTCGCTTCCGCCTATCTTATTTTTCGGAATGCCATCCATAGCGTTATTTGCCCTATTCCTAATTTTATGATAGGCGTAAAGTCTGTTGTTTATGCCTATCATATTTTTCGGAATGCCATCCGCAACGCTATTTGCCCTATTCTTTTTTTTAAGATAGGAGTAAAGTCTGTTGTTTATGCCTATCCTGTTTTTTGGAATGCCATATATAGCGTTATTTGCCCTATTCCTTTTTTATGATAGGCATAAAGTCTATTGTTGACATTATTCTCTTTTTAGAGCGAACGATTAATGCCACTAAAATCTTCTTCTCCCAAAAGAATAAAGCTATTGAAGGGGCTAATGGGCATGTTCGCTAATTGAGTGATTGATGGAACTAAATACGGATAGTTGTTGTCTGATAGAAAGCTACTCTAATTATTGGGAACGATTGCATTACTCACTTGTTGCATAGCTTTTATTTCACAAATCTGCTGCAGAAATCTTCAGTTAATAGCATACAATGGTTTATTGAAGCCAATGGTTGCAACGTGCAGGCAAATCAATATGATGTTGCGGTATGTACTTTGTAAGGTTATTTTGGGGTTGTTATTCTCCGTATTAAAATAAACAGAATTGCTATGCAAGTTATGAAAAAAAGTGGTTATAATATGATTGATGTAAAGGATAATTTATTGACCGTCCATAATGAAAATAATGATTGTGTTATGAAAAAAATAAAGTGTTCTTCTCAGATTAAGTTTTTTGTAGGTAAGTGCTTGACTTTGGTGATTGGGTTGGTGCTTACTTGTGCAGCAAGCTATGGGCAAAGTAACCACACCGTTACCTTCAGTGGTAGTTCAAGTGATTTCAACGCTAACGAAAAATATACCGCACAGGGTAGTAGTCAGAATGTAGATTACTATGTAACTTTTGATGGTACCTATCTGTATATTGGTGCATTCAGGACTAACAGCAGCACATTCGGAAGTACGGATAATCTGACGGTTTATATTGACAATGTGCCCAATGCAACACCCACCTCTGGTACTGCTGGTGCGGGTACTACAACTGGTTATTCATACAATGGTGTAACAGGTGCTTTACCAATTTTTGCTACTTACGCAGTGCATGTGGAGCAGAGTTATCAGGAAATGCGAACTTATAGCAGCAGTGCTTGGGGAGCTCCCAATACGGGGATAACGGTATGGACCAGCACTACTGCAAGAGAGGTAAAACTTCCTTGGTCTAGTCTAGGTACTCCTAATTCGGTATATCTAAGTATGTGGATGGGTTATGCGAATGGAATCTATGCCAATGCACCAGGAAGTAACGTAGCTGCTGCAGCTAACCCAACAATAACAGGGTATTTTGGAGGCTTCGGCGTTAGTAGTGCTGGTTGTATTCCAACCAATACAGTCAATACACCAATCACTGATAGCTATTCTGGTACAAGTCCTGTATCTGGAACTACTTATGGAAAGATTACCCTTTCTGGAGCTATTGCCTTAAATGGAAACACAGTGGTAGCACCCGGTGGAAGTTTGGTTATAGCTAGTGGAGCTACTTTGGCAACTCAGTCTGGCAAGACCATCAATATGGGGTCTGGTACATCAATAACAAACAACAGTGGTTCTAGTACAATACTCGCAAATTTGAGTGCTACCTTAAACTTCAACTTATCTACAAATTATACTACTGGTACTTCCGCCTCGTATGTAAATGGTAGTTCCACCACCACCTTTCCTAGTACAATAACCCCACACCTTTATACTGGGGTCGATTTTGGGGCAACGTCTAATTCTACCATTTCAGGATCACTCTTCATTGAATCGGGGGGGTACGTTAGTACAAACGCACCGGTATATGCTTCCGGATCTATCCTTACTTACAACTCATCTACTACCTACACGGCAAGTGGAGAGTGGACAGCAGGTTCTACGACTGCGCTAGCTATGGGGGTGCCAGATAAAGTAACGGTAAACTCCGGAACAACCTTGCTCTTTACAGGTAGTTCATTTCGGTATTGCAATAATACTTTTACGGTAAATAGTGGAGGAGGATTAACGCTTAGTACCTCCTCTGGCGGTGATTTGAAAGTAAATGGCAGTTATACTTTCTCTGCAGTTTCATCAAACTTCACTGGTAATAACAGGGCTTTGTTTTTGACAGCAAGTGGTACTATTAACTCAACTGCTGCTATTCCG
>CANGFK010000256.1 GCA_947452925.1 Chitinophagaceae bacterium
CTTAACATTATAGCTATTCACACCAGAGAACTTGTGTTTAGGATTCGTTGCAGTGCTTAGAGGCAAATCGCCAAAATCCCAGTTCCAGTTAGTGATTGTTTGTTTGAGTGCAATACTTGCATCAGTAAATGCAGTAGAATCACCAAAACAAGTATTGGTAAATGAACCAACAATAGCCTTAGGCTTATCATAAACAGTAGCCACATTGTGACTAATACTATCTATACAACCAAAACGATTGGTAGCAATTAGCTTAACAGCATAACCATTTGGATTTTTGGATGCTGCACTATAGGTTGTCGTACCATCAGTTGTAGTGGCGGCATTAGGGATATTATTGGTAGAATCACCAAAGTACCACAGGTAAGTGTAAGGTGAGAAGCCTGTTGCAAAATCACTCGTATTAGTGAATGTGGTACTACCCGGCAAACAAACGCCCTTGAAGGTAAAGTCAGGTTTGGGGGTTGAAGCTACATAGATACTATCCTTGAAAACATTACTAGGACAAACACCAGAAAAGACCTGCAATGTAATGATATGTTTACCAGGAGTCGTATAGGTATGTGAAGGGTTATTAGCACTAGTATATGTTGCCGTATTATTGGCACCACCACTGCTTGGCTCACCAAAATCCCACACTCTTTTATCAGCAGTAGCAGAAGAAGTATCTGTAAATGTTACAGTACCATTTGGACATATTGTATCATTATCCTTTGAAAACCCTGCATCGATGCCAAAGGCTAAATTAAGAGGGAAGCTATCTACAGAATTACATCCCAAATCATTAACTGTTGTGAGCTTTATTGTATAAGCACTTAATGCAGGATAAGTATGCGGATTAGGCGTAGGATTATGATTTGCCGTATCAGTGTAATTCTGTAAAGGACTATTATCACCAAAATCCCATATCCATTTTACTATTGAAGCACCTGCCATTGCAGTTGAGTTATCAGTAATTGTTACATTAGTACTCGTACAACCAGCTTTAGTTACCTTGAAATCTATATTATCAGCACTTACTTGTACGTATATCGTTTGGGCATCAGTGCCTCCACAATCACTTGCAAATGTGCCGTATGCTGTTGCAACCATTGGATAGAACCCATAATCACTAAATGTATACTGTACAGGGCATGTATATAAATAAAAAGTTTCTCCTCCTATTACAATTGAACCACTAGTATCAGCATACTGTTTACTAGAATTATTTGGATCTGTCATTACTGGTCCGTCAAAAGAAGTTCCACTTTTATCGATATTAGAGTTAACTGGCGCGCTCCAAACAATTTTATTTACTTCTGACGGCAAATAAGGAAGAGCAATCTGCAGCCTTACAGGATTATTCTTACAGGTAAGTACTACAGAATTTGAAGTATCATTACCATTGGGGTTCTCTGCAATCTTAATAGAAGATAGATTATTGATGGCTGTACCTGCATTGTACCCATAACTTTCCCCATCATTTACGCCATAAGCAATTGCATTAAAGCCCTGACTTGAAGATAGCGTGTGTTTGGCAGGAGCTTTTACCCAAAATGTGGCATAGTAATAATTGCCATCACCTGGATGCTTTTTAAAAGCATTTTTCATAGTTACCAATGCGGAATGAGCATAGGCCGCTCCAGTAAAACTATTCCCACCTGTATCAATACCTGATTGTAATCCATCTAATTTAAAACTATTTACTCCTGAAGTATCCTTAACAACAACATTGATATAGCAAGCTCCAGGATTACCATTCTTGAAAGTCGCAGAATAAACAGTAACGTTTTTTATACTTTGTTGTACAGGACTGAGGGTAATCATTTCAGGATCCCCTTTTCCTATGTTTCCAACCTTAGCACCACTAATTGAACCAGCCCCACAAGTGCCAGATAATATAAACTGAGTCACACTTATGGGTTTGTCTGCACTAATATTTGAGGGCTTATTAACATCAAACTGGTAATACAAATTATTTACAAGATTAATCTTTGACAAACTTGTCCCATTCAGCGTAACGTTTGTCGTCGGATCCTGTACATAAACTCTAAACATATTATCTGACATATTCTTTGTCGGTACAGTAAGGTATTCCGTACCCCATGCTACCTTAGGAAACATTTGTTGAACAAGATTATCAGAACCAGATTTAGGAGAAATACAAGCGGCATCACTATTAACTTGAGGAATATCACCACCTGTACCTAAAACACATCTTCCATTTCCGCCAAAAACCGCTATCTTTTTGTCGCAAGTGGTACTTATAACAGTTCCGCTTAAATCCAAAGCGCCAAGATCAGTTGTTACCGCAGGATCTGGGTCTCCCACAAATCCCATTGCATTAAACACCTGCCCCTTATTTAAAATTATACTATAAGTAGTGTCTTTTTTATATTTTACATAAGCAGGTGTATGCTGATGGTTATTGGTAAAAATCGTATTGACGTTAGAGTCTAAAATATCGTTTGTAGGCTTAAACGTAACAACAGTATTATCATCTTTTGCAATTACAAAAAAATACGAGTTGTTGTTATACCCCCCATTATTGGCCTTTCCTCCTATTGCCTGTACTATATAGGATGAATTCCATGTATTGGTAGGGAAAAGCATTGAACCACCTGCAGCATCACCAGACTGCCAATCATAAATCCAAGCAGATACAGGCACACTATGTTGCGAATAAATGTGAATACCCCTATTTTGTACTCCTGTAAAATATAGACGCGAATCAGGAGAATTTGTAGCATTATATCTTGTTAACCCATCACCAACCGGGAAACCAGCAACCTCTACAAAGCCTCCAGCAGGAACATATACTTTTCTTGGAAATGAAATAGCATTGGGTATTCCTGGCAGATCTACGATAACAGAATCTCCTTGGATTCCACCTGCAAGAAAAACAGAAAAGTGTGCTCCCTTTGAAGATGATGTTGTATCAAATTGTGTTGTTACATCTTTCATTGCATTGTGATAAGCAAACCCAGTCCAAAATTCAGAACCAACATTTGATAGCTGATCTGGAGAAGGAATGATGTTACCAGTTAAACTCAACACATCGGCATCTTGTGCAGCCACTAAATTAGAAGTATGGGTAACCGTGGCATGAAAAGGACCATAATTACTCGTCAAAAATTTCACATAAACTGTCTTCTTAAACCCGCTACCATTAAAATTAATATTTAAACTATTTCCTGGTGATGCAGAAAAAATACTGGGTGAAAACGAAAGAATATAACCTGTTGTTGATGATAGAGCTATACTTACCGAACCTCCCGTTGAGGGAAAATTGGCTCCTGTTAAGGTATAACTAATAACTGGAGAATTAATATTATAAATAATGTTTCCAAAATCTATAGATGGACTACTTACTGACAAAGCTGGTACCGCAACACCTGTTGTAAAAGATTCTATTTTACCACAATTTGTTCCTTGGCCATTGGTTGCACATGCCTCATAATAATAAGTGGTACTTGGCTGTAACTGTGAAATTAGTATTGAATAGGATGCACCTCCAGTATTAACTGTTGGTCGGACAGTATTTGTAAGCGAATTGCTATTTGTACCGTATTTAATATACTTATCTGAAATAGGCAAGCCACCACTATCTGTAATTACGCCTCCTACTATCGCTTTATTTGACAGAACATTGGTCGCCAAACTAGTAGTAAGTACTGGAGAAGCATAACCTTTTGTAGTCAACTGCAAAACTTGCCCAGCATAAAAACTACCATCCAAACCTATTACATAAGCTTCAGTATAATACAATGTGCTTGCCAATAATGGAGTGGCGGTGTCTGTGTACGAATTTGTAGAAGCTGGATAATCTTTTGTTTTAGGCTGTAAGGTGTCGGTAACATTTCCGGTTAGTGGCGAAGTACTCCATATTATACCACTAGCCAAAAGAGGCAACGTGCCAGGAGTTACTGTTCCGCTTACTAGAGCATTTGTTATAGCAGCATTAGTTGAATTTGTGGTAATAGTAGGAGGTGTACCAGTAGGCGCAAATACTTGTATATCATCAATGTAAATAGTATTTCCAGGATTAAAAATCCCAAAGCGGCATGGACCTGAAAATGTACCTCCAAAACTATATGATTGCATCGTACTTATCCCTTGCGGATAAACAGAGGTAGCATACGTAAATGCCCCAGGTGCAGCAGTAGTACTAGTATTGTACCCAGGAGCACCTGCACTTGGAACTGTTGCTAATCCCGCAACCATTGTACCCCCAGCATTAGATGCCCAAAAGGTGATATTAACAACGGCAGCAGGTGTTATGGGGGTTATAATATATCCTCCTGCCCCAATTTTAACAGAGTGTGATACAGAATGTGCACCAGCTCCAAATTTTGCAGAAGACTGACTGGTAGCCTTGGAATAATACCAGGTTCCTGAATTATTGCAAGTATTGAGGGCTGTAGTAAAGCTGGATGACCCAGCTAGCGTGTAATAAGACATCGTGCTGGTTATTGGAGTATTGGGAAGCACCACTGAACCATAAGTACTAGCGCCTACTCCTGTACCAAAATTTGTCCAGATAGGCTCTTCAAAACCTTCATTAATTACTTGTGCCGATAATTTGTTTGTCAAAAACAACAACGCAGCAAGTGACAACACTGTAACTTTCATAAACCCGAGACAACCTAATAAGGAATTCTTTTTCATATAGTAGCTTCCGCTATTTTGAGTGAGACGATAACAACGCTATTAATAGTAGTTGTTTGTGCAAGCAGCCTTTCCAAAATCGTTTTACAACAGGTAAAATGGCAAACATCATCGTTGAAATGTGAGCGATTTATTCCTTGTATTTTTTTATCGGCAGGCACAAATATATCTGTTTATTTTGGCGATGAAATTAAATAGCATCCGGCTGTCAACTATCCCGCTCCGTCCTGCCTATTCTCCAATTGTTAAAAAGTCACAAATCAGGTTTAAAAATTAGTTAAACATTACCCCAATTACGCTTCCGTAAGAATGTGTATAACCTTTTGATTTTTGGTAGAATACATTAGCCTAGTTTCGCCCCACAACGAAATCTCAAGGTGACCGCCCAGCCTTCTCTTTTTATTGGTTTTTATATCAAATTAAAAAAGGCAGGCAAATGATTACTACTTCACTTTTTGCGCGTCAGCATTTTCTCTCTTTCTTTCTTATCGATAAAATTAATACCCACAGCTTCTTTGGTTGTACGCTGATAGTACCGCTGAAGAAGGATGGCTAGCTAGTTTGGGAGGATTAATAGGTCCACCTAAACGATAAAGTTGACCACCTAAATGATAAAGGTGACCACCTAAATGATAAAGGTGACCACCTAAACGATAAAGGTGACCACCTAAACGATAAAGGTGACCACCTAAACGATAAAGGTGACCACCTAAACGATAAAGGTGACCA
>CANGFK010000257.1 GCA_947452925.1 Chitinophagaceae bacterium
ACTTAAAGATAAAACTACACTTCTTAGTGGGCATAGTGGCGTGGGTAAGTCTACTTTTATCAATGATATCTTTCCTGAACTAAGTTTGAAAACACAAGAAGTGAGTGGATGGAGTGGCAAAGGTCTTCATACCACCACATTTGCCGAAATGTTTGACTTGTCTTTCGGGGGGAGAATTATTGACACACCCGGTATCCGTGAACTAGGACTTGCCGATGTGACTAAGCAAGAAATAAGTGGTTATTTTCCTGAGATGAGGGCGCTGATTAATGATTGTCAGTTCAACAATTGTATGCATCTGAACGAGCAGGAATGTGCCGTAAAAGATGCCGTAAACGAAGGAAGTGTATCTGTAGAAAGATACCTTAGTTACCTGAATATAGTTGATACTATCAAAGAAAATGATTGGAATTAATACGGATCTGGCTCTTTCTTAGCTAGTTTAGCATCTCTATCTATCTGTTTTTCCAATAAAAAATCTTCTGCTTTCTTCCTTTGATCATCAATTCGCTTCTGTTTTTTTTGTGCTCTGGTCAATTTCACAGGTTTGTCTAGTTCACCTGTTCTTATCCCCTTTTTCACAGACGTTTTCTTTCCTGTTATCGGGTCTCCTTTTTCAGTTGGGTGGTTGTGTTGCTCGTCTCTGTCTGCATAAGATAGTAACTTCTCAGCACCAAAAGCAGCAGGTGGGCAACTACTACGTGCGGAAGACCCACCATCGGTTGAGTTGACATTTGCCGGACAAGTTTGATCGGTAGTTTTATGTTTGAAAATACCACAACTTGTCAAGAACCCACAAATCATCAACCCTATAAATATCTTTTTCATAACTAATAAATCTTTACTTTTTTACCTCATTATACTCCTCAAACCAACTAGAATACTTTACGTAGTTGTTGGCTATCCTATCAATCTCTCCGCTTATTTTCTCTGGAGAAATATCCTTTACTTTCTTTGCTGGCACCCCCGCATAAATGCTTCCTGCCTCCACAATTGTTCCTTCCAGCACTACAGCACCGGCAGCAATGATGGAGTTGCTGTGCACCACACATCTGTCCATCACAATTGCACCCATACCAATCAACACATTGTCTTCTATCGTGCATCCGTGTACCAAAGCATTGTGTCCGATAGAAACATTATTGCCAATGATGGTGGCATTTTTCTGATAGGTACAATGTATTACCGCACCATCCTGCACGTTCACTTTGTTACCCATCACAATGCTGTTCACGTCGCCTCTTATCACGGCATTAAACCACACACTGCCCTCATTGCCCATCACTACATCGCCCACAACAGTTGCGTTGGGTGCAACAAAGCAATCTGCACCAAATGCTGGTGTCTTTCCAAGAACTGTTAGTATAAACGCCATTTGTACTTGTATTATTGTCTGATTTTTACACCCTCCGAAATTTGCAATTGCTTTCTCTTCACCAGGTATTCTTCTTTTGTTAGTGGCCCGGTAACGCCATCATACCTTTTTTCTACAATCCAATACTGGTCTTTGGGAGAAATTTGCTTTATCCATAGCGGATTTTCTTCAAAAAGAGTTCTTGCCTTTTCACTTGCCTTTCTGTGAACTAAAATGAAATCGTTATCTGCATCAAAATCCACTATTTCACCCAAGACGATATCATCAAAACGGTCATTTACACCATGCACCAACTTGATTGAAGCCGAATCATCTTTTAAACCCATCAGATAGTAGTCCGCTCCCAAAGGCTTCTTAACTGGGTCATGACAACCAACAATTGTAGCTATCAAAAGGAGGGATAAACTTAAATATAAAATATTTTTCATCTGGTATAATTACTTCTTATGTGTGGACTAAAGTCTATTTTATTGCAAGCATCCTGCTTGCCTGTAAAAATAGATACTGATTTTAGAATGACGCATTTTAATTTATAAATAAATACTATTTTATGCTATAAATAGGACAATGATAATGAGAAACAGCATATTCCAAATGATACTTGTTTTCATTAATTGTCATTTAATATCAACTTTATGCTTTAATCTTTCATTGATTGATGAGTTCTTGCATGCCTAATTTGACCTCTTAGTACGTTTCGTAGCTGGTTTTACAGACTTTGATCGGTATTTGTCAATCTTCTATCAATGTTTTGAAATTTTTGATGAAAAAAGTAAAACATAGATGTGTGTCTGGTCAATTTCATCTAGAACAAGCAAGACACCTATCTATGTCTTGGTATTTTTGACGAAAAAAGCAAAACATAGATACATGTCTTGCCCTTTCCACCTAAAAGTGGGTAGACATTGATAGATGTTTACTAAATTTCGTTAAATCCTCATCATCGGATGTATAAAAGACAGAAAGGAGCAGTAAGAAGTAATGAAATAAGCATAGATGATGGTGCTCTATTCCATTGCAAATTGCTTGTAACTGTGTTTAATTTCACAACATAAGCGTTGAAATATAGCTTAGAGAGGTGTCTTCCTGAAACAACAGAAAAATACATGGGCAGTACCAAATAAATCACTTTATGAGTCTCTAATTTATAAATAAGTTGCTCTATTGCGTTTGTTCATATACTTTTACGCCTGTTGTTGTTGAGCAGGATTCTATCAATTCATAACTTATAACTCATAATTCATAACTAAAGACGTGTCTCTAAAAGTTTATAACACATTATCTCGCAAGAAAGAAGAATTTAAAAGTATTACAGAAGGTCACGTGGGCATGTATGTCTGCGGCCCAACGGTAAGTGGCGAGAGTCATCTGGGACATGCAAGACCCTACATTACTTTCGATGTAATCCATCGGTATTTGAGGCATCTTGGCTATAAGGTTCGTTATGTAAGAAACATTACCGATGCAGGGCATTTTGAGGAAGAAGGACGAGAAGCGGAAGATAAAATAGCAAAAAAAGCATTGCTAGAGCGACTGGAACCCATGGAGTTGGTGCAGAAATATACCAATCTTTTTCATTGGGCAATGAACGAGTTCAACACCATTCCACCAAGCATAGAACCTACTGCAACGGGGCATATTGTAGAGCAGATTGTGATGATTGAAAAGATCATAAAAGATGGGTATGCTTATGTTGCAAATGGATCGGTATATTTTGATGTAGAGAAATATAATACTGATTTTAGTAAGGTTGGAATGCCTTATGGCATGTTGAGTGGGCGTAATCTGGAAGATCAGTTGGAGACAACAAGAGAGCTGGACAACCAGGACGAGAAGCGGAACACCGCCGACTTTGCTTTGTGGAAGAATGCACCGCCCGAACACATTATGCGTTGGCCAAGTCCGTGGGGTGAAGGCTTTCCGGGGTGGCATATTGAGTGCAGTGCCATGAGCAACAAGTATTTGGGAGACCAGTTTGACATACATGGTGGCGGTATGGATTTGCAGTTTCCGCACCACGAGTGCGAGATAGCGCAGAGTGCCGTTTATAACCATAAAACAATGGCCAAATACTGGATTCATAACAATATGATTACCATCAACGGAAGAAAGATGGGCAAGAGTTATGGCAATCAGATTATGCTGTCGCAGATGTTTAGTGGCGAACATCCATTGTTGGAGCAGCCTTATCATCCTATGACCATTCGTTTCTTCATTCTTCAAAGCCATTATCGCAGTACGCTGGACTTTGGTAATGATGCTTTGAAGGGTTCTGAAAAAGCCTTCAAAAGATTGTGGGAAGCGTATGAGGTATTAAATGGTTTACCGTTGACCGTTGACCGTTTACCGTTGTCCGAAGCGATTGACGATATCGATGTTAAAGTGAATACCCTGTTGAACGAGTTTGATGAGTTTATGAATGATGACTTTAATACTGCCAAAGTAATTGCCAATATGTTTGAACTGGCACCTATTATTAATGGCATAAAAGACAAGCATATTCCTGCGGAAGCTTTAAAACCAGAAACACTTTCATTGTTGAAATCCAAGATGAAGGCATATATAGAAGACATTTTCGGATTGAAACAAGAAAAAGAAGGGGGAGATAAACTGGATGATATATTGCAATTATTGATGTCTTTACGCAAGGAAGCAAAAGCCAAGAAAGACTTCGTTACCAGCGATAAAATACGCAATGAACTTCTTGCATTGGGCGTTCAGTTGAAAGATGAAAAAGACGGGGGCATGAGCTATTCAATACAATAGAACTTGTCTCACAACATAAAAGACCCTAGAGTTTAAAAACTCTGGGGTCTTTATTATCTTTTTAATGTTACAAATATTTAAATCAAGTCACCTAATAAAACTTAATACTGATGAAGCTTTACGGATTTATTAAAGCGTCTTTTATTCCCTCAACCCCGATAAACGTAGTACTATGAAATGGAAAAATTCAATTGTCTTTTCGGCATTGGTAATATACCTATCAGCATGCAATCAACTCCATGAAGATTCGAATGTGCACGAGTCCACCACTTTTATTACCAACGATACAGTTTCTGCGATAAGAAGTAAAGTGAATGCAGCACCAGTTGCAGAATATATTAAGCCCTTGGAAGACACCTTAAACCATTGGAAGTTTGCTGTTTCTGCTTATGAGACCAAGCAACGATTTAAGTATTTGTTGCGAATGAAGTATGAAGAAATAGATGAGAGTGATACGCTAGATATACCCAATTTTGGTATTCAACCAAAGGTAGAAATTCATAAAGGAAAGGATGATTATAGTTGTATCATAGGATTTTTAGATAAGGCAGGTCAGTTTAAAGAATACAAGCAAGTAGCTATAAAAGACAATCAAATGAAAGAAACTACCCTTAAAAAATATTTTGTAGGGGTATATAGAAATGTGACTCATTAAAAAATTTTCAATCATCAAAACCTTTCTTCCCAACTTTGTTACTTATACAAACAATAAGCATTGGCATATCAGAAATTTAGAGGGGATTATTTGTTTACAGGTACCACGTTGCTTGATAGTAAACATGTACTGGTTACAAATGAACAGGGGGTTATAAAAGACATTGCTCCCATAGCGGAAGCAGGTGATAATATTCAAACTTTTGAAGGTATTCTTAGTCCGGGGTTCATCAATTGCCATTGCCATCTGGAATTGAGTCACATGAAGGGTTTGATACCCGAGCATACCGGACTTGTTCAGTTTATTCTTTCCATATTAAAACAGCGTCACGCCACAGAAGATGAAATATTTACTGCCATGCAACAAGCGGATAGTGACATGTTGCAAGCCGGCATTGTAGCTGTTGGAGATATTAGTAATAATGCGCTTTCATTTGTACAGAAGCAAAGCAGTAAGTTGCAATACCACAACTTTATTGAGGTAAGTGGCTTCTCTCCTGCCATTGCACAACCTCGTTTTGAGACAGCTTTGGATGTGTATAATACCTTCAAGACC
>CANGFK010000258.1 GCA_947452925.1 Chitinophagaceae bacterium
AGGCTTATCTATTTTCTCATCATTGTGTCCGAACTCAATAAATACATAATCGCCAGCTTTCATATTGTCAAGCACAGGCTGCCAATGATTTTCATTAATGAAAGATTTGGTACTACGCCCATTCAATGCACGGTTTTCTATTACAACACTACTATCAAAGAAACTTCCGAATGCCATTCCCCAACCAGTTTCAGGAAAAGTCTTTGCCTCCTTCTTAGACATGGTTGAGTCTCCGATCATCCAGATTGTAATCTTTGGTTTTGGCACAATGAACGACATCGCTACCACCAACAGCATTACCCAACCAATTATTCCTGTATACTTATTTTTTAACTTCAAAAACATGATTGCTCATTTAAGCTTAATCTTTTCTATTTAGTCAATACTAGCTTAGACTGTTCCTTATTTCTTAGCAGCCATTTTTTCTACTTCCACAGATGCCTGAATAAACGCACCTACGCCCTTTGCATCATTTTGAACCACCTTTTCGCTCAGGTAGTATTGATAACTACCATCCCTGTAAGGAGTCCCACCCAAGCCCGCAACACTTACTGTTCCATTCAAATTCACTTGCCCGTCGGCATCTACTTCAATAAATTTATTAATGATGCCTTTATATGCACGCTCAGCCACAGGTAGATACTTTTTAGGAAGATAGCCCTTTCTGACTCCTTTTGCCAAGGCATAAACAAACATGCAAGAAGCAGAAGACTCCAAGTAGTTTCCCTTTTCATTTGCCTTATCTAGTACCTGATACCATAAACCAGATTGTTTGTCTTGATAATTTACGACTCCAGTGATAGTTCTGTTGAGTATTGCCAAAAGTGTTTTTCTATCAGGATGATTTGAAGGCATATTATCCAACACATCTACCAAAGCCATTACATACCAACCTTCCGCTCGTCCCCAGAAATTTTTAGACAATCCAGTTACAGGATTTGACCATCTTTCTTTTCTGCTTTCATCCCATCCATGATACAACAAACCTGTTTTTGCATCACGGGCGTGTTTCTCCATATAAATAAACTGCTTGGCAATATCATCAAAGTTTTTTTCTTCCTTGAATGCTACAGCGTATTCAGCATAAAAGGGTTCTCCCATATACAACCCATCTAACCACATCTGAAAAGGATACCGCTTCTTATGCCAAAAACCGCCTTCATTAGTTCGTGGCTGATTTTGCAATTGGTGCCTCAATGTTTGTAATGCCTTCAAATATTTAGCTTCCCCAAACTTTTGATAAAGCATCAGCACTTGTCTACCCAAAAGAATATTATCGATATTATAATCTTGCTCCTTATACCCTTTGATAGTTCCATCTTCGGCTATAAGATTATCCAAATATTTTTTTATGTAATCAATGTATTTCTTATCTCCTGTCTGCAACCAAACACCTTCAACTCCCTTCATAAAAACCCCTTGCTCATAAGCCCACTTCGCCGAGGTAGCTGTATCTGGCCATAACTTTAAGACAGTAGCAGTCATTCTTTGTGACCAAGGCAAATCCTGCGCGTTAGTCGCATAGATGGAAAGCATAATAAGTAGGGTAATACTAATTTTTCTCATTCGTAGTAGGTCTTATTTTGTCAATACATTGTTATCAGGCACCCATAATTGTTGCCATTTGGGGTACTTTTTAAAAACTTTTTCAGGCGAATAGTTATACCAGGAATATCCATCTCTTCTTTCTCGCGCTACTTCTGAAAGAGAATAAACAATTTTACTGTCCCGATTACAAAACATGGGTCTATGTGTTTTCAATTCATAGTATCTTGTCCAGATTGGAGGTGCAGAACTATCTACAACCACTACCCTATCTGATGTTGATACTCTAAAAGGGGTTACCATACTCGGTGCAGAAATTTTTTCTATACGAGTATTTAAAATCCTTGATTCTTTAAACCAGCTAACAGCATTCTGAACAGCATCTATTACTTCTTTTGAAGGATGCTTGATACTCATCAAAAAGAGGACTATTTCTGAACTTTCTGCATTACAAATGCTCGGTGGTTCAAACTTTCTAGCCCAAGCTGGTTGCAGCGTCACTTCATTGTATTGTTGGCACCAGGCAGTTGGTTTTGCAGCATCATTTATTTGCGTTTTAATAATACAGTCAAGTCCTTTTGCATAAGCTGCTTCAATATTTTTCATACGCTTTTCATCTATAAAAGCATATTGGGGCTTTCTATCCAAAATATCTTTTAGCAAATTCATTACGCCAATCATAGCGCCATCATTGTAGGTGATACACTTACTATAATCAGATTCCAAAGGATAAAACTGCGGCCAGCCACCATTCTCCTTGTATTGAGCACTTAGCAAGTAATCTATCCCTCTTAAAGCAGACTCCTTGTACTTATCATCTTTTGTTGCTGTGTAAACTATTGCCAAGGCAGCAATTTGTGTATAACAGGTTCCATTGTCAAACGTAGTGTTCAGTTCGTCTTTTCTAGCATGTACACTATCCTTTTGCTCATTAGTAAGAATGGCAAATACGTCATAATTCTTTGCCCATCCCCCATTTGTCTTTTGAAATAAAATAATGTTATCGCCTATAGCTGCGATATCGGTTGGATTATATTTAGGCTTATTGGGGAGTGGATTAATCATTCTATCTTTTTCAGAAATAGAGTACCAGTGTCCAGAATTGTCGGAGAATGGCCCTGGGTTTATCTGAGATAAATCTGATTTATTTTGCTTATCCTGTGCATTAACAGGTTGTATAAAGAGCAGCAGAACAAGAAGTAAAAATGCGGCTGATGTTTCTATGTATCCTTGCCAATCAAAACTATCCTTTTTTTTCACAGTCGATAAATTTGTAGAGATAATATGCTTTGTAATGTTGGGGCACAGTACAGTTTTCCAAGTAGCATGGCAAAGCATTGTAAAATTTCTGATACAAAAATATTGATTGATAACCAACCACTATCCTGCACCATCCTGCGACAGAACCCACCTAAAATATATGCTAGAAAAAAGATAATATAGTGTTATAAGAATCTTGTTAAAAAAGGTACTGATTTAGAATGTATGCTGCAATTAACAGCTTCACTTCATGCTGAGTTAAATAAGAAATTTTGCCACTAAGTCACAGAAAATACAGAGAAAAGAAGCGTGTGTTGCTTTTCTCTATTCTTTTTCAGTACATCTGTGGCAGATTATATATACCCAGAAGGGGAATTTTAACGCAGCATACATTCTAAATCACTACCAAAAAAAACTGTATTATTCTATTTAAAGTTTATTTGCAAGGGCAGATGTTAATCAGGCAAAAAGAAAAGAGCTTTCAGCCAGATGTTTCAACACCTTACTGAAAGCCCCTTAGTTAATAGAGTTTAAATTAAATTACCCTATCTCAATAATACAACTGTACCTGTTTGTGGCTGATGAATATTTCCCTTATAGTCTTTTCCTTGCGCCATCCAAACATAAGTACCTACTTCAGCTGGCGAACCATTAATCATACCATCCCATCCCTTGCCAATATCTTTGGTACTATACACGAGTTGCCCCATTCTGTTATAAACCCTAAAGTAAAGCACCTCTGTAATTCCTACCGGAACAGGTGTCAGGCTTCTCATTCTACCATCATTGATGAAGACGGTAGGCACCAATAAATCTGGCAAAGCATTAAATACTTTCACAGCATAATCCTTATAGGCATGACATCCGCCCTTACTTGTGGCAGTAACCGTGTAATGTATGTAAGGCAAATTATCTTTAGATACTGCTTCTGTAGGTTTGAAAACAGGGGCAGCCGACGTTGGACTACTCAGGTATTTTAAATCTGTCGGCAATCCTGCGGCAGCCCATTTATAGGTGACTAGAAAACTAGCACTGGAATCAACTACAAAAGCATGAAGCCTTATGGAGTCTCCCGGAACAATGATTAAAGAATCATTACCCAAATCATTCACTACATCTATTGCAAACTGTGGTTGAACAAAAACAATTATGGAATCAATCGTAGCCTTTTTACAGTAGAAAGTATCTTTTACAGCTATCTTATACTTAGTTGTAGTTACTGGTGTTGCGATCGTAGAAAATGCTTTACTGTCTTGCAATCCAGTTACAGGAGTCCAAGTGATAGAAGCAGCCTTTGGTGCAACAGCAAGTTTTGCTGTATCTCCAAAACAGATGGTAGTTTCCTTTGATGCAGGACTTACAATTGACAAAGTAGGATAAGGCGAGGCACGTACGGTCACAGATACAGGTGAAGACGTACAATAAGCCGGATTCTGAGCAATAACTGTGTAAACTGTTGAATCACTCACTGGTTTAACCCAAGGTTTCTTTGCATTAACATCGCTTATGGTATTTAATGGTGCATCTGATTCAGTCCATGTAAAAGTTTGTCCCACACTGCTGATAGGATTCAATTGAAGTGAATCTGTCGTTCCCTTACACATAGAGAATGTATTGGCACTGAAACTCAAATCTACAATAGACTTCACACTAATCTTACTATAAGCTGTATCCCTACAACCCCATAAAGGAGTTACAGGAGTTGTGTAAACAGCAGTTATTGTGCTGGTGGTTCCTCCAGATACAGCTGAAGGATCAAACGTATTATTCGTATTGTTTACACCTGGCCCAGAATAAGTCCATGTTCCACCAGTAGGTCCAGAAGTTTCTGTTGCAGGGGTGAAAGCAATTGGCTTATCATTGGCGCAAGGAGCAGCTGTCTGATCTGCAAAAGCAATCTGAGGACTACCATGCACCGTAACAATCTGCGCCTTTGTAGTATCTGAACAAGAACTGCCACAAGTAGCAATCAATTTCACAGAATAATTAGCGTCAGTTGGTGCAACAGTATAACTGTTTGAATAGATTGTATTGACCGAAGGTGTATTGTAGGTTGCAAGAGTGGAAGGCTTATTTACAGCATCCCAGATAATATCAATTTTACGGATAACTCCTAACCCAATTGTTGAAGCATCCTTTAACTGTACAGCGATGTTGCTACATAAATTGTTTGCATCCAATACAGAGAAAGCTGCCTGTGGCTTTGAACCAGCAATTTGAAATTGCAAAGTGTCAGCAGCAGAACAACCATTGCTGGAAGTGACCTTCTGAATAACTGGGAATGTTCCTGTGGTAGCGTAAGTGTACTGCCCATCACCACTTGGTGAAGAAGAAGGTGTTAACGCCCCTCCTTGCACATAAGACCACGAAACACTCAATGGGGTATTATCAGCAATTGTAGAGGTATTTGTAAATTTCACTGAACCACCTCCCGGAACAAGGCAACTGCTTGGTGTTACAAAGCTTGGCACTGGCAAAGGATTAATTTTCACTGCAACAATTGTATCTCCACTACAACCTTCTTTGGTAGTAATAGACAACTTA
>CANGFK010000259.1 GCA_947452925.1 Chitinophagaceae bacterium
GTGGGTTGCAAAAGAATGTGCTGAAGGTTTTTGAAGACGAAGAATTGGATGAAATGCTCAACCATACACCTACCGAAAGTGAGGCTTGGGATATTGTTCAGATGGAAGAAATTGAAAGGGAATTGCTAGATGGTGATGATTTTGGTTTTTAGAAAAAAGATTTGCTACGGCATCGAAAATATATTATCATTGTAAAAATTATAATATATCTATGTCTTAAACCATACAATTGGTCTAAAACAACAATCTTTCATCGATGTTTGGAGTAACTATCTTGGGTAATAATTCTGCTGTTCCTGCGTACAACAGGCATCCTACAGCCCAGATTATAACCATTCACGATCAATTACTGCTGTTTGATTGTGGTGAAGGTACCCAGATGCAAATTGCCAAATACAAAATCCGTTGGGGCAAAATCAAGTATATTTTCATTTCTCATCTTCATGGCGATCATTATTTCGGACTTATTGGTCTTATTACCAGTATGTGCCTTCTTGGCAGGGAAGATGCCTTGCACATATATGGTCATCCTTTGTTAAAAGATATTATTTCTATACAGTTAAATGCGGCTGCAACAACAGTTCCTTTCGAAATTATTTTCAATTCCTTCAACTCTGATGGGATTGTTTTGGATGAGAAGCGATATACTGTTGAGTGCTTTGCAACCAGGCATCGGATAGAATGTAGAGGTTTTATTGTGAGAGAGAAAAGAAAGCCACGTAAAATAAATAAGGAAACCATACACAATTATCATATTCCTACCACTTACTTCGACCGGCTGAAAGATGGTGAGGATTTTATTGCCAAAGACGGTTCTGTTGTCAAGAATGAGTGGGTGACTGTAGAGAATGCGCCTGGAAGAAGCTATGCCTACTCGGGCGACACACTCTATGACCCTAATGTAGCAGAAAAGGTGAAGGGCGTAAGTTTATTGTATCATGAATCTACCTATCTGAAAGCGATGGGAGAGAATGCTATCAGGCGTTTTCATTCTACAACCCATCAGGCAGCATCTATTGCATTGCAGGCAGGGGTAGATAAATTGATTATCGGACACTTCAGTAGTAAATATGAACACCTTGATGTCTTTTTGAATGAGGCAAAAGAAGTTTTTGAGAACACCTATCTGGCAACAGAGGGAGCAACGCATCGCATTCAGTTTTAGCAAATCAGACAAATTTTTAAAATAGTTTTGGCTGTTCAGAAACTACTCCTATATTTGCACTCCCAAAACGGGAAAGGGAGTTTAGCTCAGCTGGTTTAGAGCATCTGCCTTACAAGCAGAGGGTCGGCGGTTCGAACCCGTCAACTCCCACAAAAACAAAAGGGTTTCAAGAAATTGAAACCCTTTTTTATTCCCCCCAATTGCCTCCCCATCTTCTCATTTCCTCGCAAACTAATATCTAATAATTACTATCTAATATCTTAGCACTAATCACTAATAACCCCTTTCTTCAAAGCTTTTGCTTCTCTTCTCAATTTTGCCTTAGCCGCTTTTGCTGCTTTTTTGGCTGCTTCAGCGACAGTGAATGCATTGATGCGCAGATTGATTGCTTCTTCCATTTCGGTTGTCATGGTGCCTGCTACCAAGGCAAAGGTGAAGGCATTTGTTTTGCCCCTTCTTATTCTCACGTTCTGCACGCCCGTGATGTAGCCGGGTAATGAATAGGTGGATATGGCCAAACCGGCAGACACATTGGTGTAATTGATAATGCCCGATGGTGTGCCTATGCCCAACTCTGTTGTTTTGGAGAGTGTGCCACTTACACTTGGTAACGGCAGGCCTGTGGCAGCATCTGTGACCGAAATAATAACAGGCGTATGACGGATGGTTACTGCCGGAATCTTGCAAACTTTTAATCATCCACTCTAAAAAGTGGGGTTGATGACTATGTACTTTCTTGCTAGCTTTTTGAGATTGACAATATTGACTGAGCCTGTTTTGATGGCGTCGGCGAGCGCTTTTGTTTTTACTGGGGTGACACTATTTACCGCAGTGGTGGTGCCACTGATGCCAGTGTAGTGGTCTATTTTTGTTTGAAGCGTTGCTAACTGAGCTGCTGTAAGATAATCGGGGGTGATGATGGCGAGGTTGGTGCTCATGACATCGTGTACATTCTGCAGGCGACTAGCACAGAGCACATCTGATGCTTTGATGTAGTATGAGGGGGAAGAATTGAGGGATTGAGAAAGAATGATGTTGCCCAAGAGGTCTAGTTTTACCTGACTGCTGGCACAACACTCGCTTCCAAATTTGCCCGCATTTAATTTGGCGAGTAATTTTTCGGCACTATAGCCCGTATTGTCTTCGGTGGTTGCAGCTGCGGCGAGGACTGTGAGGGCATAGTCGGCTTTTACTTTTGCCACTAATGTTTCGAATGCGATGTTGTTCTCGAAAGCGGCTGCATTGTTTATGAGGTAGGTACACACGCTGTTGTCTCTTTTCACTTTTGAATCTTCAATGTTTTTCATTTTGTTACTTTTTTAATTATTAAATCTACTTGTTACTGTTATTAAATACCAACTTTACAAGCTAATTGAGCTTAAAATCGATGTCTTTTGCGTGATATTGAATCTCTTGTGCCGGATATTGTTACTCTCGTGCCGGATATTGTTACTCTTGTGCCGGATATTGTTACTCTCGTGTCGGATAGTGTTACTCTCGTGTCGGATAGTGTTACTCTCGTGCCGGATAGTGTTACTCTCGCGCCGGATAGTGTTACTCTCGTGTCGGATAGTGTTACTCTTGTGCCGGATAGTGTTACTCTCGTGCGTGGTAATGCATCTCTCGAGACTTTTGGTATTGTCGGTTGGAAAGCTTGTGAAAGGGTGGCGTAACGTTATCATTTCATTTATTATTTTGATAGGACAAAAGTCCGATGGTAGTAAAGATTAAGCGTTATACTATTCTTACTAAAAGTTGTAAAATTCACAGGTTTTGATTTTATTGGTTGCTTTTAAGTGATTGATGGAGCGTTGGGGTAGTTGAGGTGAGCTTATTTGTTTGAAATTGCTATCAAAACCCCGTATTTCTACGGGGTTTTGTGTTTTTGTGTAAGTTATTGATTAATTTATTGTTACTTTGGAAACGGGATGGCTGGAGGGGAGGAGATTTTAGCGAATTCCAGTTAGAAACTGGTTTAACTAGTAGACACAAGTCATCCTACGGAAGACTTGCGCCAGAGGATGCTAAAAGCAACAAAATAAAACTTCGAGGCTACAAGCCTCGAAGAGCGGGGGCGGTGAGTAACTATTTGAGTACTAGTAACGGTGAGCACATGACGGGATTCATGAGCTAGACCCCGATTTTGAACAGTACTATACAGAAAATATTAATGAGCTAGATGGGCTAGATGGCCACAATTAGCGAATGACTACTAATAATTGATACGCTTTTTTGTATTGCTTTTATAAAAAATTAATCATCATGAAGCTGCCCTCTATAGAAACATTGATAGGTAATGCATTTGATACTTTAAACAGGTTTTGCCTTGCAATAATATCTGCCATTGTAGGAAGCATATTCTGCATTCTACTTTCACATTTAGATTACACCCAGAAAGAAACTCACCAATGGTATCTAAACGCTGCATTATGTTGCTATATTAGTATGCTATTGCAGGTGGCAATAGTGGTTTATTCTGAAAGAAAAGAGCTATCAAAAACAGTAAAACTATCTATCGAATTGGTTGGCGTTATTTGCCTGATAGCCTATTATTTTTCATTGCCTAAAACCATTACATTAACTACCGGAATGCGCTTTGCTCTGTTCTCTTTAGGATTACATTGGCTAATAGCCTTCATTCCGTTTACAAAACCCGGAGAACTAAATGCCTTTTGGCAATACAATAAAATAATCTTCCTCCGCATTCTCACCTCTTTTTTATATACCAGCGTACTGTATGCCGGACTTGCATTGGCAATATTAGCCGTGCAAAAGTTATTTTCTGTAAAGATTGATAATGATATCTACGCCGACTTATGGATTGTTCTTACGGGTATTTTTAATACTTGGTTCTTCTTGGCTAGCTTTCCCTCCAACTATTCCAAGTTGGAAGAGAGTAGCGATTATCCAAAGGGATTAAAAATATTTACGCAGTTTGTTTTGCTCCCCCTCATCACCATTTATCTACTAATCTTGTATGCCTACATGAGCAAAATAGTGTACACAAATCAATGGCCAATGGGTTGGGTTTCGTACTTGGTTTTGTTCTTTTCCGTAGCAGGCATATTGTCCTTATTACTCATTCATCCTGTCCGTTTCGAGGTAAATAATAAATGGATACTTACCTATTCACGCTTTTTTTATTATACCATATTTCCCTTGCTAATACTCTTATTTTTTGCCATTAAGAAAAGAATTAGCGATTATGGCATCACAGAACTCCGCTACTTTGTACTGCTACTTGCCTTATGGTTATTGTTTATTGCCGCCTATTTTTCCATCAGCAAACACAAGAATATCAAGCTAATTCCCCAATCTCTTTGCCTGCTTGCTTTTCTTAGTTCCTTTGGCCCATGGGGAGCGTTTGGCGTTTCGCTCAATAGCCAAAAGAGTCACTTTGAATCTATTTTAACTAAGAATAACTTGCTGATTAATGGGAAAGCAATTAAGGCTAATAAGCAACCATTATTTAATGATAGAAAGCAACTTAGTTCTGTGGTTGAATATATCATTTCGAATCATGGATATAAAACCTTGCAACCCTATTTTGTACAGAATTTAGACACTTTAATAAAAGAAAACGCCAAGAGGAAGTTTGAGGACTATACTAGCAATCAAGAAAAAGTGCTTTCATTGATGGATATAAAATATGTAGCTAATTATGAAAGCGAAGAAGCAGACCCAAGATTTGATTATACAGATAGCTCAGAAAATATAACCGATGTAAAAGGCTTTGATTATGTAATTAATAACTACTCTTTTGAGAATCATGACAGTAAGGAATCGAAAGATACGGCAGAATTTAAAGCAGCTGACAAAAAAATAAACATCTATTTTGCTCCTCATACGAGCATACTAACCATAACAGATAGTGCAGAAAATAAGGGTATTAATTTCAATTTAAATAAGTCAATCGACTCGCTTACCAAACTTTACCAGTTTGAAAACAAGAGTTTTCCAAGAGCAGTTTTAACCTTGGATGGGGTTATTAATCACGCAAAGTACCGACTACTTATATCCAGAATTTCTATTGATAAAGTAAAGAATAAAACTGTTATTAATATTTTGGAAGGCAGGCTTTTAATAGGAAAAATATCCACTCGCACAAGTCTTCCGTAGGATGACTTGTGTGTACCAGTCAAACCAGTTTCTAACTGGAATA
>CANGFK010000260.1 GCA_947452925.1 Chitinophagaceae bacterium
AGATTCAAACTTTATATATAACAATTTATGAAAAGTAACTTGATACAAATAGTCATCTCTTTTATTTGCTTATTGGCCAATAGCGCAAGTGCACAACGTGCTTGGACCTTAAAAGAATGTCTGGATACTGCGTTGATAAAGAACATTAGTATCAACCAAAGTTATTTGAGTAGTCAAATTGCCAGAATCAATCTAATACAAGCGAGGGCAGCCCAATTGCCTAATTTGTACCTGAATGATAGCCATAGTTTAAATGCTGGTTTTTCGTTGGATCCTTATACCAATCAATATACATCGCAGAATATTTCGAGCAATAACCTCTCTTTAAATAGCTCGGTCAATCTTTTTAACGGACACGTTTTATTATATACTATTAAGCAAAACAAATTGTTGTATGAAGCTGGATTATT
Source organism: Chitinophagaceae bacterium (assembly GCA_947452925.1). Classification (GTDB taxonomy): domain Bacteria; phylum Bacteroidota; class Bacteroidia; order Chitinophagales; family Chitinophagaceae; genus Parasediminibacterium. Next base: position 411 of record CANGFK010000260.1, read on the forward strand.
AGACATTGATAAACTAAAAGTAGATGTTACGCTGAATATACTAGCGGCTTACATGCAGGTGTTGATGGATTATGCAGCGATAGCTATCGCTAACCAACAAGTGATTGTATCGGACACATTGGTGGGGCAGACTAGAAAGTTCCTTCAATTTGGTAAAGTAGCCGAGTTGAGCCTATTGCAAATACAATCTCAGCTGGCATCGGATAAGTTATTACAATTGAATGCTGAAAACCAATTGCAATTAGATAAACTAACCCTTTTACAACTGATGGAAACTCCTGTTGACAACTTGTTTGAAATAAAGAAACTAGAAACAGAGGACTCAGTTCTGGTTATGCCACCAAGTTCAGCGCAGATTTATGAGGTTGCTGTGAGCTTTATGCCGCAAATTAAAAGTGCTTCTCTCAGGATAGATGCATCTAAAGCGAGTATCAAAGTGGCTCAATGCTTAGGTATTCCTTCACTGGTGTTGAGTGGTGGATTGAAAACGGGCTATTCCAGTATCAGAAGTAATTATACCACAGATACCAGCTATCAATCAACAACCATTGGCTATGTGAGAGGAGATCCGACTCAGCCTGTGACAGGCGAAGTGCCAACCTACAATTCCAACAAACAAGTTCAGTCGTTGGGTAGTCAGTTGAAAAACAATTTTGGTGAATTTATAAGCCTTACATTATCGGTGCCCATCTTTAACAGGTATGTGGCCAGGAATAATATTTCGATAGCTAAAATCAATGTTCGCTATGCGGCATTTAATGAACAACAGCTTAAGAATGATTTAAGAAAGAGTGTAGAGATGGTTTACACCAACCAAATTATTGCTGGAAAAAAAATGATGGCAGTAAAAGAGCAACTAGATCTGGAGCGAAGAACCTATGCAGACATGGAAAAGAAGTATTCGTTTGGGGCTGTAGATGCAACTAGCTTTTTGATAGAAAAGAACAATTTTGATAAAGCTAGCATGTCTTTTATACAAGCCAAATATGACTATGCCCTAAAAACAAAAATGGTAGATTTCTACCTCAATAAACCCTTAAATTATTAAATCTTATGAAAAAGAGTACGATTATTATTTTGTCAATTATCGCCGTGGTACTGATAGTAGCAGGTGTTTTTTATTACAAGTATAAGAACAAGCCTTTGCTCTATTATTGGCGTACAGTACCCATTGAACGAGGCGACGTGAATGTATTGGTCACTGCCACTGGCGCAATGGCGGCGGATACTTCTGTAGATGTGGGTGTGCAGGTGTCGGGGAGCATTGCCAAGATAAAGGCAGACTTTAATGACATTGTAAAGAAGGGGCAGATCATTGCGGTACTCGATACTACCTTGTATTATGCCACTAAGGTAGATGCTTTGGCGGCATTGCAAAGAGCAGATATAGCGGCGAAGCAAGCCAAGATAGAATATGACAGAAGCAAAAATTTATTTGACAACAAGGTAGAGGCTCAAGCCGATTTTGACTTGGCAAAGACGGCCTATCAGAATGCAGTTGGTAATGTAACCTCTGCACAAGCATTACTAAAAAAGGCTGCTATCAATTTGAAGTATTGCACCATTACTGCACCTATCAGTGGCGTTATTATTGCCAGAAACATACAGTTGGGTAACATGGTGATTGCCAGTTTCAGCAGTCCTGTACTATTTACCATCGCTTATGACCTTAAGAAAATGCAGGTACAAGCCAATGTAGATGAAGCAGATATTGGACAGTTGAAAGTTGGTCAACACGCAAAGTTTACAGTAGATGCATATCCCAATGATGTGTTTGAGGGAGTGGTTACACAAATAAGGCATCAGCCAGTTACATTGGCAAGTGTGGTTAATTATGTAGTAATAATTGAAGTGGATAATCCTGCTTTGAAACTGATGCCGGGTCTTACCGCCAATGCAAATATTTATATCGAGGAACGTAAGAATATTATCAGGGTAGCTACCAATGCCTTCACATTTACCCCTCCTGTAGAATACATTCAAGCATCAAAACTATTGAGTGATTCTGTTAAAAACTTCTGGTATCTGAAACTGAAAGCTGCTAGTGAAGTAAAGAAGCAAGAAATAGTGGAAGTGAAAGGAGAGATTGGTTTTATATGGGTCGTTAAGGATAAAGATATACTGCCTATTCAGGTAACTAAAGGACTGAATGATGGTGCATTTACAGAGATCAGTGGCAATGTACAGGTGGGAGACAAAGTGGCAACAGGCATTAACCAGAACGCTACGCCTGATGATAATAAGAAAGCAAGTAGTCCTTTCATGCCGAAGTTTAATACAAAAAAGAAATAACATGGCAGAGACAGAAAACCTGATTACCGTAAAAGATTTGACCAAGACTTATCAAACGGGCAGTGTGGAAGTATTTGCGTTGAAAGCAATTTCACTCACCATCAACAAAGGAGAATTTGTGGCCATTATGGGTGCGAGTGGATCGGGCAAATCAACCTTTATGAATATTATCGGCTGTCTGGATAATCCTACAAGTGGGGAATATCTGATGGAAGGAAAGGATGTTTTAACCCGTGATAAAGATGAATTGGCAGAACTAAGAAATAGTAAGCTAGGCTTTGTTTTTCAATCGTTTAATCTATTGCCAAGAACTTCAGCACAAGAAAATGTAGAATTACCCCTCTTGTATAATAATAAAGTGGAAGCCTCTGTTAGAGAGCAGAAGGCAATTGATGCACTCACTTCTGTCGGACTTGCCGATAGATTGGGCGCTATGCCGAATGAGCTATCTGGCGGGCAACAACAACGGGTAGCCATTGCAAGAGCATTGGTGAATGCCCCTTTGGTTATCATGGCTGATGAACCCACTGGAAACCTCGATTCTAAAACCAGTTATGAGATAATGGGCATTTTTCAAAAGCTGAATGATGAAGGAATTACAGTGGTGATGGTCACCCACGAACCTGACATTGCCCAGTTTGCTAAAAGCAATATCGTGTTTAAAGATGGGAAAATAATAGCCAATCATCCGGTAACAGATAGGAAGATAGCGATGGAAGAACTTAAGAAAATAGCCACCTTAACCGATGAAAATTCTACTACATGAAATTATTCAACTTATTCAGAATAGCTTATCGTTCGCTCAACAGAAATAAACTAAGGAGCTTTCTTACTATGTTGGGCATTATCATCGGGGTAGCCTCGGTTATTGCCATGCTTGCAATTGGAGAGGGAAGCAACCAAACGATTCAAAAGTCCATAGCAAGCTTAGGAACTAATTCTATTTATATTTTCCCAGGTACCAATGCAAATGGCGGAGTAAGGGGTGGGGCAGGATCCAATCAAACCTTGAAACTAGAAGATGCAGATGCAATTGCAGCACATTGCGACCTAGTAAAGTATGTTACACCACTAGTACAGCGAAAGTCTCAAATAATATTTGGAGCCAAGAACTGGAATACAATGATCATTGGAATACGAAACGATTACATGCTCATACGTTCACTCAGCATCACAAAAGGAAGTGGTTTTTCAGAAGCTGATCAAAGGTCTGCAGCAAAGGTTTGTTTAGTAGGAGTTACGGTCATTTTTAATTTATTCGGGGATGAAAATTACAATCCCATTGGGCAGATAATCAGGATAAACAGTATTCCTGTGAAGATAGTAGGCGTATTGGCTAAAATGGGACAGAATACGTTTGGTCAAGATCAGGATGACATTGTACTTGCCCCTTTTTATACAGTACAAAAGCGAATGATGATTTCTACCGACCATATCGGGAGTATCCTTGCATCAGGGAAATCTGAATTGCAAGTGGTAGATGCGGTAGATCAGATAACGAGTCTGCTTAGAGAGAAGCATAAAATTGCTCCATCGGATGAAATAGATTTTACAGTACGGACTCAATCCGAATTGAGTAACATTTTTGGTAGTATTACCAAAGTAATGACCATATTGTTGGCAAGTATTGCAGGTATCTCTTTGTTGGTGGGAGGCATCGGCATTATGAATATCATGCTGGTCTCGGTTACTGAACGTACCAGAGAGATAGGGATACGAATGGCAATTGGCGCAAAAGGGAGAGATGTATTGTTTCAGTTTGTGATAGAGTCTATTTTAATAAGTGTAGTTGGGGGTGTTATCGGGATTGTTGTTGGGGTATTAGCGGCAGAGCTAGTGGCCACTTTTGGAGGATGGCCTGTTGTGATTACGCCACTATCAATTATTCTTTCATTTGGCTTTTCATCAGCAATAGGTCTGTTCTTTGGTTGGTATCCTGCCCGAAAAGCGGCTGCGTTGAACCCAATAGATGCATTGAGGTACGAATAGGAATTGAGGCAATATATTAGCGTTTACGATTATTGAACATTACTCTTTTATTATTTCGTGAAGAAAAGAACCAAGGCGTCGGAGAATTATAAAATGGTAGCATAAAAATTTATTTGGTTTGTTCATAGCAATCTGTATGCACTTTCCTAAACACGTTTGTTAGCGGTAGGCTTTATGTTTCAATTGTTCTTTGGCTCTCTCTGTATATATTGATAGTTGTGTCATCAATAATAACAATAAATCTTTTTGTTTATCAAAATATTTACCGTGTCCATTTGTGAATGAATAGCTTTTATTGAATTTGGTCTTTACATTGCAAATGGTATCTGTTCCGTCTCTATCTTGTTCTATTTTACCATTAAGTATTTTGCTGATACTACTAACATTACTCATACTATTAATTTTAGTCCATAACTTTTTTGTAGTGGCTGTGTCAAAATTGAGATTAAAATAATCAGACTTTGAAGTTGTTTAAACTTTTAATTTTCTAGTAAATAAAGTGATTAAAGCCATCCATTGCAATGCCCACCATGTTTCTATTTTCTTTTCATATCGTATAAGTAAAGCTTTAAAAGAATCAATCCAAGCATTTGCATGTTCAATAACATTCC
>CANGFK010000261.1 GCA_947452925.1 Chitinophagaceae bacterium
GTCATAGGAAATGAGCGTTATCTGATTATATACAGTGGTAATAAAATACTTTATTATGACCTGAAAGATTCTTTGCAAAAGGAACCAATTCAATTGATGAAGTCGCTAGGGGGTGGCTATAATATACTGGGTGTTTATAAAAGTAAATTTTTGGCAAGTACAACCAATAATGCAGCCAGAGGAAAAGTTGTTTTGATTGATCCTAAAACGCCAGACACATCCGTTGATTTTATTAAACAGTATAAAAATGTACTAAGGAGAGGAAGTATTGTGGGTAGCAAAGTTGTTTGCCTATATCAGACTGATATAGACTGGAGCTGTGTAACTTTTGACAGCAGTGGAAGTATTGTAAATCTGATAAAGTTTCCGTCAGGTTGTGCTGTAGAAGGAGCTCAAAGGAATCCCAATGGAAACACAACACTAATTAGCTACTATTCTCCATTACATCCGCTAGTTGCATACGAATATGACGTAGAAAAGTTAAAAACAAGCCTTTTGCAAGAAACTTACGTTCAGTATGATGCGCACTCTGTTGAGATAAAAAAAGTTTTTTATACCTCTAAAGACGGCGAACAGATACCGATGATTATAGCGTTAAAGAAGGGATTGAAACGTGATAAGAATACGCCAACAATATTATATGGATATGGTGGTTTTGGTTTGAGTCATGCATCTAGTTTTAATGTTGGATTTATCAATCATATCTTAGATGGAGGTATTATTGCCCTTCCTTGTTTGCGTGGAGGTGGTGAATATGGTGAGGACTGGCATAATAAAGGAAGACTATTTAACAAGCAAAATACGTTTAATGATTTTATTGCAGCAGCAGAATATTTAGTAGATAGTGGGTATACCAGAAAAGAAAAGCTTGCCATTATGGGAGGTTCTAATGGAGGTCTTTTGGTTGGTGCAGTAATTACGCAAAGACCAGATTTATGCAAAGTAGCCGTTTCAAAGTCTGGCGTATTCGACATGTTACGTTATCATCTTTACACAATTGGTAGTGCATGGAAAAGTGAGTATGGCAGTAGCTTAAATCAAGAACAATTTAATTATATCTATAAATATTCCCCGTTACATAATGTAAGGGAGGCTGCTTATCCTGCTACTTTAGTAGTAATTGGTGACCATGATGACAGAGTGGTACCCATGCACTCCTATAAGTTTGTGGCTACACTACAAGAGAAGAATAAAGGAAGTAACCCCATATTGTTAGTAACTCAAAAGAATACAGGGCATTTTGTGGGGGGAAATGATATGGACGCTCTTATATACTCATTCATATATGAGCAACTAGGAGTGAAACCTCACGAGTTGAGCAATTAATTCTGAGTTTGAATAGAACTCTATTCCGGCAACGGTACTTAAAAACAAAACAGGCTGCTCCAATTTGGAACAGCCTGTTTATGAATTGGTATAAAAACCTACTAATTATTTCTTGCCATTACTATCTATCACTTTACCAGCTTCTGGGGAAGAAACTTTGGTAGCAGTAAAGCTTTTATTCATTTCATCCATTGTTTTCAGATAGTTTTCAGCCATCCTTCTTTCATCGGCTTGGTTGTCTGCTTTCCAGCCATCTAGTGTATTGTAGTATTTTATTTGTTGCTCCAGATCCTTCTTTACAGACGCATATACTTTAGCTGCCAAATCCTTGGCATCGGCCCTGTAACATGCTTCTAAGAACATTAAACTAGTTCTGTTATGCAAATTACCACGACTAACCAATCCATAAGGGAAGTTTGCCTGACTCATACCCTTATCTGCTTTTTCTAGCAATTTACGAGCGTCTTCTTTTCTGTTTCTTACAGCCAGATAGCTTGCTAATTCTGCATACGAAGAACGTATAGTCAACAAGTGACGGCGGTTTTCTTCATCATAATATACACCAGGGATGTCGGCATTTCCAAATCCAAATTTGGTCAGCATTTTGTCCATTGCCCAGTCTGCATTCCATTCGTCACCTTCTACAGGTACCAAACGCCAGCTAAGACCATCTCTGCGTAAGTATTTTCCAAAGCCCAATTCACCAAAGTTTGATGTGAAATAGATTGGTCGTTTCCAATGGTTGGCAGCTATGATGTTTAATACAGCAACATCATTTTTGAAGATGCTATTCTTTGGAATATCAAACTTCAATGCACTTACCACACTGTCTTTTGCAGTAACAGTTCCATTGGCACGAACTACATTCTTATCTACCGGAACAGTTATCTTGTGTACTGGGAAGGTATTGATAGGCTCGCTCTCACCACGATTCTGTACTTTATCTGCATCGTCTGTTCCTACATAGAATCTCATGATAGAATCTAAATCGTAGTAACGGGTGTCTGGATAAGAGGCATTTGCCTGGAATGGAATATAATCTCTCTTACGGCCTTCTATCTGGTCAGAGTTATAGATGACATTGATAGAATCACTCTGATTTACTTTATAACGAAGCTGATTAATGTACCAGTCAATACCTAACAAACTGTTGTTGATGACCCTGATATCTGGACGAATGCCCTCCACCTCTTGTGCATACCACAATGGATAGGTATCATTATCACCAAACGTAAATAGAATGGCATTTGGTGCACAACTTTCCAGATAGTCTTTTGCTAAGTCTCTAGACAAGGTTTTCTTGCTACGGTCGTGGTCATCCCACTCTTGTTGACCCATCAATACTGGCACAGCCAACAAGCAACTCAAAGTGGCAAGTGTAGCCGCTACCGTTTGAGAAACTTTCAGTTTCGCAATCCAGTCACTTACCTGCAATACGCCCAAACCAATCCAGATGGCATATACATAGAAGCTTCCCGCAAAGGCGTAGTCACGCTCACGAGGCTGATAACCTGCCTGATTGAGGTAGAGAATAATGGCCAAACCTGTGAAGAAGAAGAACAGGAAGTTGACAAAGCCATCGTCTCCTCTTTTCTTAAACTGATAATAAATACCCAATAGTCCCAATATAAATGGAAGTCCGAAGAGGGTATTGTGCGATTTGTTATTCTTCATACTGTCTGGCATGGCCGATTGGTCGCCAAAGAACAGATTGTCTACGAATGGAATGCCTGAAATCCAGTTGCCATCACGTACATTTCCAATAAACATACCCTCAATATCATCCTGTTTACCTACAAAATTCCAGAAGAAATAACGTATATACATCCAGTAAACCTGATATTGAACAAAGAACCTGATGTTATCACCTTGTGTGGGTGTTCTGTCGTAACTGCCATCTTTGTTCTTATTTATCTCCAGCATGTAGGCATAGTAGTCAGCATGGTTCTGGTCATTGCTAGCATCCCAAACACGTGGCAAAACCATCTTGTCTTCAGCAGCATATACGTAGTGACCATCTTTCCCTACTTCTACATAATTAGATTTTCCTTTCTGATACTTTGTTTTAGTAGTCTTATAATCTACTGGCTGTGCAGTAAACTTCTGACCGTACAATAATGGGAAATCACCATATTGGTCACGACCCAAGTAGCCTACCAAGCTCAATGGATTGTCTACATTGTACATATCAATTGCAGGGTCTGCACTACTACGAATCATGGTAGTCAAGTATGAGCTGTAACCAATCAACATAAAAGCAAAGCTCCACAAACCAAGTCGTAGATAAGCAAGGCTCTTTTTATCAGCATAGCGCAATCCAAACCAGATGCCCACTGCCATCAATAGGAAGGCAAAGGTGAAACCAGAGAAGAAAGGAAGGTTGAAGCTATTAACAAACATCCTGTCGAAGTAACCTGCAAAACCAATGGTATATTGTATAACACCTATCTGAACAACGCCCAGCAAAACGCATCCTATCACAAAGAAAATATACATGCCTCCGTAGTACTCTTTCTGGTCTTTTTTAACAGATTCAATCAAGTACAAAGCACCTACTGCCATGATGGTTCCAAGTATCATCAAGCCAGCAACGGTTGTGTCGGCAGCCAAACCACGTCCTTCATTTGCTTCGCTGTTAGCACCAATCAAAGCGAGTACAAATGCCAATACGCCACCACCAATGATGATTCTCAAAAACCAGGTACGCACTACCTTATAGTTAAAAGTATCGCGTCTTTTATAGTAATAAACAATTACCACGGCAGGGATAGTCAACAAGCTCAACAAGTGAACGCCAATAGATAGGCCAATTAAAAAGAAAGTAGCCACAATCCATCTGTCTGCACCTGGCTCATCGGCATGTTGTTCCCATTTAAGGATTGCCCAGAATGCAATGGCAGTAAAGAAAGAACTCATGGCATAAACCTCACCTTCCACAGCGCTATACCAGAAGGCATCGCTGAAAGTATAGGCCAATGCACCTACAGCACCTGCACCCATAATGCTCCATAGTTGGTAGCCGGTGATGGTGTCGTTGATGCCTACTTTCAATATTCTGCGGGCAAAATGCGTAATGCTCCAGAAGAGGAACAAAATGGTGAAACCACTTCCTAGCGCACTCAATGTATTTACTGCTTTTGCAGCTGTCAATGGGTTGTCGCCAAAGAGAATAATAAAGATACGTCCCAACAAAATAAACATAGGCGCTCCAGGTGGGTGAGGTATCTGTACTTTATAGCAGCTACTCACAAATTCGCCACAATCCCAAAAGCTACCACCAAATTCTGCGGTCAGGATATAGACAGCGCAAGCAATCGCACATACTATCCAACCTGTAATGTTGTTAACCTTACTAAATTTCATTTCTTTACTTTTTTATCTAAGTGGGGACAAACATAGCTTATTGAACTGAATAAGGAAAATTTGCTTGCAAAACAAAACGGTGGATGTATAGTATTAGTAGGAAAAATGCAAATTATTTAACAATATTCTATTACTAGGGATATATAATCTCTTTTTCTCTTTCCTTTGCTAACTTAACCACAAAGGACACAAGGGAAGGAATCACAAGGAACACAAAGGATCTGTAATATTTTTTCCTTGTGTCCTTTGTGAAAAACTTTGTGTTCCTTGTGGTTAAATCTAAAATGATTTTAATGAAAAGAATGATTGATAAGTTACCCTATATACTTCTCTTTGTTTTATTGATGGCATGTGGCAATCATGACACCAAACCAGATACGCAAACCACCAACCCACCCAGCAACGAACCTGCTGCTATGCCATACACCATCACCAATCAATTTCCGCACGACACTTCCACCTATACCGAAGGATTGGAGTTTCATGACAACAGCCTCTATGAAAGTGGCGGACAGTACGGATCGAGCAAATTGGTTTCTGTCGACTTAAAAACAGGCAAAGAC
>CANGFK010000262.1 GCA_947452925.1 Chitinophagaceae bacterium
AAAAAAGCCTGCTTGTATTTACAACAAGCAGGCTTTTTATTTTGATGAGCTTCTCTTTATTTCAATTAAGATGCTTTTACTTCTTCAGCAAGTTTAGGAGCTGTTGTTTTTTTGCTGTTCGCTGGACGGCTTTTGCCGAATGACCCTTTGAACCTTTTACCTTTTGCTGTTTTTTTGTCGCCTCTTCCCATAATAATTTATTGTTTATGAATATTTTGAACTGCGAAAATAAAAAGTTTTGCCCAAAGGCACTACTTTATTATTTTATTATCTTAAATACTAGCGCTTAATTGCTTACCTGCTTTGAATTTGGCTACTTTTTTAGCCTTAATTTTGATGGAAGCACCAGTTTGAGGGTTACGACCTGTACGAGCGGAGCGTGCAGATACTGAGAAAGTACCAAAGTCTACTAAAGTAACCTTGTCTCCTGCTTTTAATGTTTTAGTAACGGCAGCAGTGAATGAGTCTATAGCAGCGTTAGCTTGTGTTTTTGTTATACCTGCATCTTCGGCAATTTGTGCAATCAAGTCAGCTTTGTTCATGAAATTTTTTTTAAGTGTTTTATTAAAGTTCCAAATTTATTGGGTTTTATCTTTTATAGTTGCTTTTTTTTTCAAAACCCTAACAAAATGGATAAAATCGTATCAATTGTAGAGAAATTGCTCATTTTTTATCCATCAACAAGTGCCATTAGACTCCTGAAGCCGATTATTTTATCTCCCCAACTCTTAAACGCATCTTCTCTAAGCGCCGGAGCAAACGCATTCAGATAGTGTTCATACGCCGTTCTGTCTGCTGCATAAAACTGAACTGTATAGGTTAATCCCTCCGATTCATCTACCTCTAACAGTTTCACAAATTGGTATTTGTTGAAGCACCCAGTCTTCATTATCTCCGGAATATGCTTCTCTTTCATCCAAGCTACCCATAGGTCACTGATACTATGTGCCACGTGTGTGGTGACGTTATATATAATCATCCAATAAAGTATTTATTATTTTAAATCCAACTCCAAATAAATAGGACAATGGTCACTATGCTTTACATCCGGATAAATGGTCGCTTCTTTAATGCTTTCTTTCAGGTTATCGGTTATACTGATGTAATCTATCCGCCATCCCTTATTTTGTAATCGTACAGTAGGAAAACGCTGACTCCACCAGGAATAAGCTCCTGTTTTATCTGGATTAAGATACCTGAAGCTATCTACCCATCCCGCTGCATAAAATGCCGACAACCACTCTCTTTCTTCTGGCAAAAAACCTGAAGAATTCTTATTTCCCTTGGGATCGTGAATATCTATCGGATGGTTTGCAATGTTATAATCTCCCGTTACAATCAACTTGGGACGTGTTTCTTTTAGCTTGTTCAGGTAGTCATTAAATTCATTCAACCATTGATACTTGTAAGTCTGTCTTTCATCGCCACTGGTTCCACTTGGGTAATAAGCATTTATCAAAGTAATCTCACCAAAATCTACCCGTATCACCCTTCCTTCAAAGTCACTCTGTTCAATACCACTTCCATATACTACATTGGTTGGTATAATCTTAGTAAACACAGCCACCCCACTATATCCTTTTTTCTGAGCAGAAAACCAAAACGTTTCATAGCCCAATGCTTCTATGGATTTATAATCTGCGTCGTCTTTGTTGGCTTTTGTTTCTTGCAAACAAATTATATCGGCAGGATTAGTTTGCAACCAGTCGATAAACCCTTTTTTGATGGCAGCGCGTATGCCATTAACATTGTAGGAGATAATACGCATAAATATCCGTTTGATGGTGAGGCTGCTAAAATACGGTGACGAAATCAATCTGCACCTTTTAATCTTTCAATTTACAATCAACGACAAAGCAAGTAGTATTTATATATAATACTGAGGCTGCTGATTATTTTAGACAGCACTCTCAAAAGACTGTGAAGAAATAGCAAATCAGTTTCTAATAATTTATCCTGATAAATCTAAAATTATTTTTTAAATACTTACACACTTTTTTGGACGGTATCCTAGATTGATACACGTGTGTTTATGTTCGATACAAGCGTGTTCATGTATGATACGGCTGTGTTTATGTCTGATACACGCCTGTTTATATCCGATACAAGCGTGTTCATGTATGATACAAGCGTGTTCATGTATGATACACTTGTGTTTATGTTCGATACAAGCTTGTTCATGTATGATACAAGCGTGTTCATGTATGATACACGTGTGTTTATGTTCGATACAAGCTTGTTCATGTATGATACGGCTGTGTTTATATCTGATACATCAAAGATTTTATTTGCACACGTTTTAAGGTATGAAGCAAGGTATAATCAGCCATTACTTTCTTCATTTTCTCGCATACCTCTAACATTTTTCTACGTACCTCTAACACTTTTTACATACCCTGATGGTACATTGTACACACAAAAAAGGCTGCCGCAATCCATGCAACAGCCTTACTATCTACTATCTAACTCGACTTTGCTAGAGGTTATTTGAGGGGTGGTGATAGGCAGTGCGGTTGCTTGTTGCCTTATTTATTTTACCTGTTAACTATTATGTATTAAATAATTAGCCATATTTGTAGTAGATAAAAGAAGAATCCGTTGAAAGCTGACCGTAAGAACCTTCTTTACCTGAAGTTTTAATGGAGCGAGTTTTAGTTATAAACTGGTTCGATTTAAAAGAAGTTTCGTGAAGACACGAAGCAAGGCTTAGACCTGAGCGAAGACACACGCGGCACGCGTGCGCTAGCCCTTATAGATTTTAGTTAGTGACGCGGACTAGCGGTGAGTGACGTGGACTAGCGGGGGAATGCCCAGCACCCTTTGTTTACCGTTGCCCTTGGGTATCGACACCGAACGCAATGGCTTAGGAAAGTAACTTCCAGAACTTAACCGATTCCATAAAACATACAGGTTGGGCAATAGATTCGCTTCAAATAATTGAAGACTTTCCTTGTCTACACCCGCCGCTCCTTGGTTCGACCTCACTTTCCGATACGCTGCCTTTACCATCTCTTTCGTTATCGGTACTGTCCTTGTTTGCGTCTCAAACATTTTAGTCATTCTCTTTTTAAAAGTTGTCAAAACATTCTTAACGATATGATTGATGTCCTTCGCTCCATTCCCATTACAGGAACTTCTTCACTACTACAACATCATCCGCCATCCTTACTAGCATCGTTATTAAGCCTCATGGACATGTTCCACTTGTGCCCTTCACTTACCATCCAATAAGGACTTCTCGTGTTCCGTATAAAAGCCTGAATAAGAGTCATGCCACCTTCATGACGATTGCCCTACAGCCAATAGGCAAGTTGCCGCTGTAGCTTTTCACCACCACGCAAGAATGGTAGCTTTTGACAATGGGTATCACTATCACATCACTTCATCAGTGGTTCATTTGCATTCATCTCTCTTATTCCCACCTGACCAGTTTAACCAGCCTTTTCCTCTTTCCGTTCAATACCCGTTCATTACTAAACAAGCACCGAGAGGTGGTTTGCAACCTTCGCTTGCACAACGATTGCGGAAGACCTGCTTCCATCTTCTATACAACATTCAAGTATCCTCTTTGATAAGAGTAACTGATTCACGACACACCTTGCGAGAGTGGGTTGATTTGGTAAGATTAAAAGACCTTAGCGAATGCACACGCCACAGGCGATGCGCTAGCCAAGTAGATATTAGCGAGTGACGTGGACTAGCGGGGAAAAGAGGACCAACTTAAAAATAGTTTCCCCAGTTAGTTTCTTTACCTGATGGTCAACTTTTGTTTCGGCACAAAGTATATCGAACGCCTTTTCAGGTATCAATTTAAGTATTTCTGTAGCTGTCATTAAAAAATAACGAAAGCACGGATGTGATTATTTTGTATCTTTTAAAGGTTTCGAACACTAGTGGTGGCACACGTGCACTAGCCCTTGAAGATTGTAGCTAGGTTACGCGCATTAGCTGAGGATGCTTTTTGTTGCTAAAAGCAACGGAGTGTGCCTACGAAACTACAAGTTTCGTAGAGCTGGGAAGCTTACAGTACTCCATAAGTTTAATTACTAGTCTCCCGGAATTTTTGAGACATCTAAAATAAAATCGGTATCACTAACGGTTACCAAATCTCCCAAAAAGTAAATACAATTTTTGTTCTTATTCGATGCTAGTTTTATTCCCCAATCATTTCCAATTCCAACTTTCAATCCTTCACTCAAGAAATAAACTCTTTGCCCAGGATTAATATAAAAATCACTGAATTTGGATTTTGAATCGGGATGATAAAATTCAAGTTTTAAAGCCTTCTTTGTTGTATTTACCATTTCGAGATATTTAATTTCTACTGCATTTTTTTCTCTCCATAAGTCTACATCATCACTGGTATAATTTTTACAACCTAAACTTGCCTTTGAGGATTTTTTAGATGTCTCGGTGCTTTTTTTAGTTACTGGAATTGTTGTTTCATTGGACGTTTTAGACTTAATTTCTGTTACAGCAATAGACGAAGTATATTTCTCAAATATTTTTTTTATATCATATTTTTTTATGATGGGAAAGGCGTATTTATCTATGCCAAAAATTGTTACATACTCTTTTTGTGCATCTATTATTCTTAAAGGATAGTAATCTAGCTGATATTTATCAGAAACCAATTTGTTTTCTATAAAACCATAAGCGTACAATTTATCATCTATTATACCAATGATTTTATTTTCATCCGTTTCTTCAATTTGTCTTGTTTTAAAATATGTGTTTGTTTTTGTAAGTGAAATACTATTAAATAACATCAAATCGTAAGGACAATTTATACGTATTCTTGGGCCATCTGCCCCTACAAACGTTGGATCCCGATCTCCTTTAAAGAACTTGTTTTCACTGTTATTCTCCGAATAAACTTTATTAACAAAACAATCCTCCAAATTTTTTTCACTTGTACCTGATAATGAGTCAACATAAAAAACACCAATCAATAATTTGGTAAAATTTCCAAGTGATTTCAAGTAAACATCATTTTTTATTTTATTTGTATTGAAATTCTTGATTTCATCTTTTGTAAAATGTTTATAAAGATTATTAAAAGTTATAATTGAATTATAAATCATATTCGGACTAGTACCAAGTACAAGTATTGTATCACTTTTTGCTCCACCATAATTAAGACAATCATCAATAATAATCTTTGGTAAAACTACACTCTGCTCAGTTTGTAAATCAATTAATTGATAGAAGTCCTTAT
>CANGFK010000263.1 GCA_947452925.1 Chitinophagaceae bacterium
AGTATCTACAGTAGGTCTTTTCTCTTTTACCACCAAAGCAGGTGGTGATGTGCTTACTGCTGATGTTGCTAAGAGTAAGGTTGAGTTTGTGGGTAGTAAGTCTGAAGGATACCATCCAGGTTACTTTTTACTAAAAAATGGAGAAGTTTCTGTAGAAAATGGCAAACTGACTGGGGGTAAATTCACTATTGACTTGTCTTCATTAAAGATTACTGATGATGCAGGTGCTAAGCTGGAAGGTCATTTGAAAGCTCCAGATTTCTTTGACGTTGCAAAAAGTGGAGAAGCTACTTATGCTATTTCAAACGTTACTTATACCTCTGACAACAAAGCAACTATAGATGGCATCTTAACTTTAAAAGGGGTCACCTCACCAGTTAAGTTGGTTGCAACAATCAGAAATTCTAAGACAGACAAGTTCTTTGCAGAAGCTTCCTTTTCATTAGACAGGATTGCTGCTGGTTTGGGTTACGGAAAGGGAATGATTGCAGACGATGTATTGGTAACAGTACACTTGTTTGCTAAAAAATAATAAAAGGTATAAATTAGGTACGTCTTTTGTTAAATTAATCAAGCCCCTCATTACTGAGGGGCTTTTGTTTGGGAAACTGTTTTGTAAAAATAAACTCTAAGTCACTATTTTTTTGATTGACACAATTTAAAATGCAATAATCAATAAATATTCACGTTTTTTAGTATTAAGTATATATGGAAGACATCTCTTTTGACAACATCTTAAATGCATACGCTTACAAGTCTGACAAGGACTTGAAGCGGTCAAGGTTTTTATTTCGCACAATGGGCTATCCGCTCTTTGTACCTGCCGCAACCAGGATTACTCCACTGTTAATTAAGTGTAATGTACCTGCTATTAACAAAATAGTAAGCAACACCATTTTCAAACAGTTTGTTGGTGGCGAGACTTTGGAAGCAACTGCTCCTTTGGCAAAAACATTGGGAAAATATGATGTAAAGATTGTTCTCGATTATGGCATAGAAGCAAAGGAAGGAGAAGATAACTTTGAGCAAGCTACCGAACAGTTTATTAAAGTCATAAAATATGCGTCTGCACAACCTAACATACCTTTTATAAGTGTGAAAGTATCGGCATTTGCAAGTGCTGAATTATTAAAAACCTTGAACGAAGCTCCACGTTTGCGTAGTGGCGTTCATGACCATGAAGAAGAGGAGGCAGCATGGGACAGAGTAAGCGACAGGATGTATCGAATATGTGAAGCTGCAGCACAAGCAGGAATCGGCGTTTGGGTAGATGCAGAAGAAAGCTGGTTGCAAGATCCCGTTGACAGACTTCTTATTGAAATGATGGAAGAGTTTAACAAAGAAAAAGCCGTTGTGTACAACACCATACAATTGTACCGTCACGACAGGTTGAACTTCTTACAATTATCTCATAAAATAGCAAAGGAAAGAGGGTTTATATTGGGCATAAAACTAGTGAGAGGGGCCTATATGGACAAAGAACGAACCAGGGCAACGCAAAGAGGATACCCATCCCCCATTCAGGCAACCAAAGAAGACACGGATCACGATTTTGATGCAGCAATTAGCTATTGCATTAACAATTTGGATAGTATCGCAGTTATAATAGCTTCACACAATGAGGCGAGCAACCTTTTTGCAACTCACTTATTGCAATCAAGAGGGTTGCCAAACAACCACCCTCGCGTTCATTTTTCTCAGCTATATGGAATGAGCGACAACATTACCTTCAATCTGGCAAGTGCGGGGTACTCTGTAAGCAAATACCTACCTTTCGGACCTCTGAAGGATGTAATTCCTTATCTAATGAGAAGAGCACAAGAAAATACAAGCATTAGTGGACAAACGGGAAGAGAGCTCAGCTTGATAAAAAGGGAGATAGATCGTAGAAAGAAACTCTCCTGATTTGATTTATAATAACAATACCTTTCTTTTAAAGAAAGGCATTGTTATTATAACTGCTTTATAAAAATAATCATTCTATTTAACGCCGCTATTATCAACCGCCATAACAGGTGTGGCTCCCACTTTCTTGATAATCTGCATCACTTTAATGGCAGTTCCCAAGTGCGAGGTGCTATCCCCATTTATTACAACAGAGGGCTTATCGGTTTCATTGGCAAGATAAGTTCTAAGAACACCTTCCAGACTATCTACCAATACAGGCTTTTGTCCAATATATAATTTTTGGTCTTTATCTACCGTAATAACCACAGTTTGTTTTGCTTTTGTATCGCTTTTTGCTTTAGGGTTAGAAACCTTGATAACGTTTGGGTTAGCCAAAGTAGATACAATTAGGAAAAACAACAGTAGTATAAACAATATGTCATTCAAAGCGCCAGTATGCACTTCGGGGTGACTCCTTAATCTCTTACGTATGTTCATACAAAAAGTAGTGTATAGTTAAAAAGAAGATTATCTGGTAGGCTCTTGCAACATATCAATAAAGTCGGCACTAGCAGATTCCATCTTGTTGGCTGTTTTGTCTATTTGAGTACTTAAGTAATTGTGACCTACATAAGCAATCAACCCGATAATCAAACCGGAGGCACTTGTAACCATCTTGGTATATATCCCGCCAGCAATAGTTCCTAAAGTATATTCTCCTGTAGAGGCAATGCCATAAAACAATTGAACCATACCAACTATTGTTCCCAAGAAACCAAACATCGGTGCAATACCTGCAACTAATGATAGTATAGATAGGTTACGCTCCATCTTGTACATTTCCAACTTTCCTACATTCTCCATACTCTTCTCTATGGCATCAATGTTCTTTCCAATGCGCTGAATACCTTTATCAATCATCCTTGCAACAGGGTTATTTGCATTCTTTGCAAGATTCCTAGCTGCTGCGATATTTCCAGAGATAATATTGTCTCGTATAACACTCATGAAGCCCGCATCTATCTTAGAGGCTTTACTGATAGCAATTAACCTTTCGAAGAAAACAAATAACGTTATAATGAACAGAAAGTAAAGGGGATACATAATGAATCCACCTTTTTGCAGCAAATCCCACATAGATATCTTTTCAGCAACAGGGATAGCATTGGCAATAGCTTTAGTGGTAGAATCAGCAAGTGCATTCGTAACTTGGAGGAGATAGAACATATGAAATACAATTTTATGAAAGCTAAATTAAATGCTTTAGCTGCAAATACTTAGTGGTGTGGGTAAATTACCAAACGATTAACTTTTTTTACATGGTTATTCACGTCCTAAGAAAAAGGACTATCTACCGATACGATAGTTTAATAGCACAATCAATACTTTTAATTAGGCGCTTTACTTATACCTTTCCACTTATCCTTAATACCTTTTCTAACCCTTGCCTTCTTTATCTTTCATTTTCATCATCCCGATTATTTGCTTCATGGTTTTATCCATTCCTTCTGCACTACCATCCAAAAAGATTACATTGCCACTACCTAGTTCTGCAAAATTCTTGATAGCTTCAGTCCACATACTAAATAGGATTACATTGGTATCCAAATTGGCCTCTTTCATTTGTTCTGCTGCCTGACTCATACCACGTGCTACTTCTTCTCTGAACAATGCAACGCCTTGTCCACGCAATCTTGCAGCTTCTTTCTCTGCTTCGGCAGATATCTTAATAGCATTACCCTCCGCTTCCGCAGCTTTCGTTTTGGTTATTAATAGTGCTTGTCCTTCATTCTCAGCAGCCGCTTTTAAGTTATTACTTGCCACCACTTTACTCATACTATCCATCACAGCTTTGTCAAAAGTGATATCATTAATTTGCAAGTCCTGTAAATGATAGCCCCACTCTTCCAGAGAATGATCAATTTGTTCTTTCACATAATCTACTATTTCTCTCCGAGCAGTTAGTATCTCTGCCTGCTTCTTAGTTGCAACAAATGCACGAATAGAACCTTCTACGGTTCTAATCAAGGCTTGCATTAGATCTTTATCGCTAATGAATTTAAATGCCACCTTTTTTACAGTCTCTTCATCTGAGTTCTGTACAGAATATAATAGCATACTCTTAAAGTAAACATTTGCCTGATCAATAGTAACAGCCTGAAATTCAAGCTCTACACTTCTGTTTTGAATACTGATACGTTTGTAAATCTGTTCGATAAGTGGTATCTTAAATCTCAAGCCAGGTAGCAATATGCGTTGATATTTACCAAACATAATGATAACTGCTATTGTACCTTGATTGACGGTAAGTAACCCGCTAGAAATGATTACTAAAAGTAGTATCAACCACCAGAAATGAATTATATGTTCCATGATTTAATATTTTTGGGAAAGGTAATAGGTTTCATTGAAAAGGAAATAATTAATTAATGCACATACTAATTTAATTTTTCATCAGACACAATATTTCTATTGCCTCTTTTGCTTCTTTTACATCATGCACCCTCAGAATGCTTGCTCCTTTTAGCAAAGCAATGGTGTTAACGATGGTAGTACCATTCAATGCATCTTTTGCAGTAATGCCTAGTGGCTTATAAATCATACCTTTTCGAGATACTCCTACTAAAATTGGTTTACCTAACATCTGAAATGCCTCCAAAGAATTCAATAGCTGATAATTATGTTCTATTGTCTTTCCAAAGCCAAAGCCAACATCTACTATTATATCATTAATGCCTGCCTTCTGACAAAAATCAATTCTCTTTATGAAGAAATCCAATACTTCATTGGTCACATTTTCATAGATTGGGTTCTCTTGCATTGTCTTGGGAGTGCCTTGAATGTGCATACAGATATAAGGAGCCTTCAATTTGGCAACTGTAGATATCATCTCTACATCAAATAAGCCCCCACTTATGTCGTTTACAATACTTGCACCTGCTTCTACTGCCGCTTTTGCAACTGCTGCATAATAAGTGTCAATTGAAATTAGTGTTTCGGGGAATGTATTAGCGAGTGCGTTTATAATTGGTATAACTCGCTCTATTTCAGTAGCAGCTGTTACAGGTTCGCTACCTGGTTTAGTCGTTTGCCCACCAATATCTATGATAGAAGCACCTTCTGCTATCATTTGACCCGCTTTTTCTACAACTGCAGCTATACTTATTTTTCTACTATCTTCAAAAAAAGAGTCTGGTGTAGCATTAATAATTCCCATTACAATTGGTTTATTAAGTACGAATACCTTTCCTTTGCAATTGAGAATGAACTTTCGTTCGTTTTGTTTACTTTGCATACGTGTAAAAATAATAGTTTGAAAAATACCC
>CANGFK010000264.1 GCA_947452925.1 Chitinophagaceae bacterium
AAATTATTCAAAGGGTTAATGAGGCATTTGGAGAGAAAGTTATCAGCCACGTGGTAGTGGAATAGAAAATTAATTATTTTTCAATCAAAGAACCTAAAGGCAATATTTACTGTTGGTATGAAAAAGTATTAACAGATGAGCAAGGTTTATTCCCTCAAAACAATTCAACGCATCCCCATTTCTTTAGACGCAGCTTGGGACTTCTTTAGTAGTCCTGCAAATCTGAAAGAGATTACGCCAAGCAATCTTGGGTTTCAGATTGTAAGTAAATACCATGGAGAAAGAATGTATCCAGGACAAATAATAGAGTACATAGTAAAACCAGTTTTAGGTATACCACTCTATTGGATGACAGAGATCACCCACGTAGAAGACAAAAAATATTTTGTAGACGAGCAGCGCTTTGGTCCATATATAATGTGGCATCACCAGCATCATTTCAAAGAAATAGAGGGTGGGGTGGAAATGACCGATATTGTACATTACAAATTACCTCTTTGGATATTAGGGGATATCGCAAATGTAATAATGGTAAAGAAACAGCTGAAGGGTATTTTTGATTATCGCTTTGAAGCAGTAGAGAAAAGGTTTGGGAGGTTCTACTAGAATTAGTAAGTCGTAGGTAAAGCATAAAAGTTTCTTTCACCTTTTTGCTTACGACTCACGACTTACTATTTACTATTTATTTATAAATTGTCATACGTATAGAACGGGTCTATTGGGCTATTGGCTGGGAGTTCAAATACAGGATGGATTATACCATCTTTCAATCCATAAACCCATCCGTGCAAATCTGGGCGATTGTCATGTTTCCATGCTGATTGTACTATTGAAGTCTTTGCAAGGTTGTACACCTGTTCAATTACGTTTAGCTCTGTTAGCCTGTCTGCGCGACTATCCTCGTCGGGAAGCTGATCCACCTCTTCTTTGTGAATTCGATAAACATCTTTAATGTTGCGTAGCCATTTATTTATAATCCCAAAAGAGTGTTGTGTCATTGCAGCCTTTATTCCCCCGCAGCCATAATGCCCACACACTATTATGTGTTTAACCTTAAGTACTTCAACAGCATACTGTAACACACTTAGAAGATTTAAATCGGTGTGCACTACCATGTTAGCTATGTTCCTGTGTACAAAGATTTCCCCTGGTTGAGTTCCGGTTATTTTATCTGCAGGCACGCGACTGTCGCTACATCCTATCCACAAGAATTCTGGAGATTGTAATAAAGCCAGCCGTTGAAAGAACGCTGGATCTCGCTCTGTTTGCTCTTTTGCCCATTCTTTGTTGTCAGATAGTAATTGTTCGTATATTTTCATGTTTAAATTAGTCCTTCGATATGATATAATGGTACATAACTAAATTTACTATCATGGTAAAAAAGCTAATGAGCGGCAAATCTATTGTTCAGTTTGCTTGTGGAAATGTTTATTTTGGGAAAAAACAAATTAATAGTGGTTACTAAACCTTTTTTGTTTAATTTCGTTTTTATAATTGTTAAACATTTTATTATGTCCCCATCAGAATTTGATTACATGTTGCTTAACAACACAGAGTTTCTTAAGCCCTTTGCAATTACGCTAACAAGAGATCATGAATTGGCTAAAGACCTATTTCAGGAAACTTTACTGAGAGCATTGGCAAACAAAGAAAAGTACAATGATGGTACCAATATCAAAGCTTGGTTGTATACAATCATGCGTAATATTTTCATTAACAACTATCGTAGGAAAGCAAAGCAAAATACAATATTCGATAGCACTCCAAACGAATTCTTACTAGATTACAGACAAGGTGCGGTTGCCAATGAGGCAATTGCATCTATCAATATGAAAGAAGTCCATGAGGCTATACACAATCTCCCTGCGATATTCAAGAATCCTTTTTTGTTGTACTTCGATGGGTTCAAATACCATGAAATTGCCGATATGCTAGGTGAGCCATTAGGTACTATTAAAAGCCGTATTCACTTTGCAAGAAAACTCTTGAAGGCACAAATTGATAGGCATTAAACAAATGCTAAATCATAATTTTACTATAAAACTTAAATGAGCAAAAAGAAAGTTGTTGTCATAGGTTCCGGCTTTGCAGGTTTGTCGGTAGCTAGCTTTCTAGCTAAATCAGGTTTTGATGTAACTGTTCTGGAAAAACACGCTATTCCTGGAGGTAGAGCACGTAAGTTCTCTGCTGTTGGTTTCACTTTTGATATGGGACCAAGTTGGTATTGGATGCCAGATGTGTTTGAAAGGTACTTTAAACAGTTTGATAAGCATGTTTCTGATTACTATCAGCTTGAAAGACTAGATCCATCTTACAGAATCTATTGGGCAGATGCGCCAATGGATATTCCAGCTAGTTACGAGAAATTGAAAGACTTATTTAATGAGTTAGAGCCCGGAAGCGCGGAGAAGCTAGAGCTATTCATTAAAGAAGCCGCATTCAAATACAAGGTAGGTATCAATAAACTGGTACACAAGCCAGGACGCTCCCTTACAGAGTTTATTGATTATGATTTGGTAAGTGGAATCTTCAAATTGGATGTATTCAGTTCCATCAAAACACATGTCAGAAAATTATTCAAGAACGAAAAGAT
Organism: Chitinophagaceae bacterium; assembly: GCA_947452925.1. Lineage (GTDB taxonomy): Bacteria > Bacteroidota > Bacteroidia > Chitinophagales > Chitinophagaceae > Parasediminibacterium. Next base: position 2,594 of record CANGFK010000264.1, read on the forward strand.
AAGGCAGCTTTTGGAGTTTCCTGTTTTATTCCTTGGAGCCCTTGCAGAAAATACACCAGCCCTTTATAGTTTGATGAACTATGCTGATATTGTTGGGGGAACTTGGTATCCTCGTGGTGGAATGTATGAGATTGTTGATGGCATGTACTCGGTGGCTGTAGATTTGGGTGTGAATTTTATGTTTAATCAAAACGTAACCGAGATAATTGTTAAGGAAGGCAATTCGGTAGGTGTTAAGGTAGCATCAATAACTACTAACAATTCGGAATCTATAACTTATCCTGCGGATATAGTGGTAGGCGCTGCGGATTATCATTTTGTAGAAACGCAACTTTTGCCAATAGAATACAGGAGTTACACTGACAAATATTGGGATGAGCGTGTGATGGCGCCTAGTTGTTTGTTGTACTATGTAGGATTGAATAAAAAACTAAATAATCTTCCTCATCATTCTTTGTTTTTTGATACCACTTTTGGAGTTCATGGGAATGAGATTTATACCGACAAACAATGGCCAACAGATCCTTTGTTCTATGTGGGAGCGCCTTCTGTCACTGACAAATCGGTTGCACCCGAAGGATATGAAAACCTTTTTTTGCTTATCCCTGTTGCTACTGGTTTGGAAGGTGATGACGAAAAGCTGAGGGATAAATATTTTGATATGATTATTGAAAGAATGGAAAGGCATTTAAAACAATCCATAAAATCAAATGTTATTTACAAAAAATCATTTGCTTTGAGTGATTTTATTTCAGAATATAATGCTTTTAAAGGAAACGCCTACGGTTTGGCAAATACGCTTTTGCAAACTGCAATCTTAAAGCCTTCCTGCAAAAGCAAGAAAGTTAAAAACTTATTTTATACAGGACAGTTAACAGTACCTGGCCCTGGTGTTCCTCCAAGTTTGATTAGTGGGGAGGTTGTTGCGAAAGAAATAGTAAAATCATTTCATAACTAAACGCATGAAACGAGATATGGCGATGACAAATATGCAACTCTTTGATGATATTAGCCAAGATTGTAGCAGGAATACCACGGAGAAATACAGCACGAGTTTTTCTTCGTCAATAAAGCTATTGGGTACTTCATTGCAGCAGCCCATCTTCAATATTTATGGGTTCGTTCGCTTTGCTGATGAGATTGTAGATACTTTTCATGAGTTTGATAAACAAACGCTTTTTAATGAATTTAAGGAAGCTACCTTTCAAGCATTAGAAAGGGGGATAAGTCTTAATCCAATCCTACAGAGTTTTCAACTGACAGTAAGCAAATATAATGTCGATAAAGGGTTGATTGATGCTTTTCTCCACAGCATGGAGATGGATCTTTGCAAGAAACAATACGATAGAGAAGGGTATGAAGAATACATCTATGGTAGTGCAGAGGTCGTTGGCCTGATGTGTCTTTATGTTTTCTGTGATGGAAATAAAGTGCTTTACGAAGAATTAAAACCTGGTGCTAGAAGCTTAGGTGCGGCTTTTCAAAAAGTAAACTTCTTAAGAGACTTGAAGGCAGATTATAATGGACTCGATAGGGTTTACTTCCCTGGTTGTGATTTCAAGAACTTTACCAAGTGCGATAAGCAGGTTATAGAAGCCGATATTCAAAAAGATTTTGATGATGCTTATCTGGCCATTTTGAAATTGCCCCTTCAGGCCCGTTTCGGCGTTTATGTAGCTTATAAATATTACCTGTCACTATTCAATAAGATTAAAAAGCTACAACCTCAAAATATATTACACGAACGTGTGCGCATTCCAGATTATACCAAAGCATTAATTCTTGCAAAAGCAGGCATCAGGCAGCAGTTAAACTTGTTGTGATGTCTGTCTTATGTTGATTGTACAATTAATTTGCCTGACAGGTTCAGTTCAAAAGTCACTTTCATTTAATTTTATATGATAGAGAGAGTTGTTTTGGTTGATGAAAATGACAACGAGCTAGGAGTAATGGAAAAGATGGAAGCCCACCAAAAAGGTTTGCTCCATCGGGCTTTTAGCGTGTTTGTCTTTAATCAAAAAGGAGAGATGCTCCTTCAACAACGCGCTATGCGGAAATATCATAGTGGAGGTTTGTGGACGAATGCTTGTTGTAGCCATCCAAGAAAGGGCGAATCTGCCCTTGATGCGGCACACCGGCGTTTGAAAGAAGAAATGGGCTTTGAAACACCTCTCACCAAAGCATTTAATTTCACCTATAAAGCAGATTTTATTAATGGACTAACTGAACATGAATTTGATCATGTGTTTGTTGGCTATTATGATGGTAAGATAGAACCTAATTTTGAAGAAGTGGAGTCTTATGCCTACAGATCGTTAGATAGATTAGATCATGGGATTAAGGAATATCCTGAGTTTTTTACTGAATGGTTTTTGATTGCTTATCCCAAACTTAAAGAATGGTTAGATAAAAACAAAAGAGATGTATAAATAGTAAATACACATCTCTTTTGTAACTTTATTAATGGTTGATTTCCTTAATTCAATGCCATTACCACCTCATTTATTTCAACAATCTCCAGAAGTCTAGTCCAAGCGCATACACCATCATGCTCATCAGTAAAACCATTCCTACAATCTGTGCATATTCCATGAACTTGTCACTTGGTTTTCTGCCTGT
>CANGFK010000265.1 GCA_947452925.1 Chitinophagaceae bacterium
CTAATTCCTAAATAACTCGTACCGTCATAATACCACATTTCGTTTTTTGTCGGAATCAGTTGTCTTGAAGTTGGGTTTTTCGTTATAAACAATACTGCCAACCTATTGTGGTCAGGACTATAAAGGATTGTGTCAATGAATATTTCTGTACCCTCAAAATAATCTCTGGGATAAAAGAAATCTTCGTGTTGTAATAGAAGTTCTTTTAGTTTAAGTACTATTTTCAGACTGTCATTTGTATAATCTTCTTTTTTTGTGACTGTTTTATTTAGAAATTGATCTGGCGTGTCAGTATTTTTACGAAACTCCATCCAACCATAAATATTTTTGAAGTAATAAAATGCCAACAACAAAACAGCAACTGGTATAATTATAAAGATTGTCTTTTTCAAAGTCTTGCTTAATGATTTTGTCGATTGAATTTATTAGTAATTGCGAACTGTCCAAACATGGAAGCCAACTCTTGTATTATAGTACCATTCATCATTTTAAAAGAGGCGTATATAATATTAACTCATTAAAAATCAACCTGCTAATAAAATATACGTCTCTTTTATTACGGTACGCAAATGCAATTATACAACTTTTTATAACTACAAATTCAAACTATCCAATGGGCTTAATAACTTCAATAAAAGCAATTGCAAGTTATATATATAGTAGGTTATTGATTCATAAGCATGATATATTTCAGAAAATGAAGGATTTATTAATGGTAAACAATGGTTTATTAATGGTAATTAATAGTTGATTAACGTTAATCAGGAGCATATTTACGTTAATCAACTATTAATTAACGTTAATCCCGAGCATATTTACGTTAATCAACCATTAATTAACGTTAATCAGGAGCATATTTACATTAATAAACCATTAATTAACGTTAATCGGGAGCACATTTACATTAATAAACCATTAATTAACGTTAATCAGGAGCATATTAACGTTAATAAAATAGTAATAAGGCATTAAAAACGCCACATAATGTCTTGTTTGGGCATATTTACATAATAATCAAAATAATACAAAACTCACAATACCTTGTTAAAGTATATCAGCACTGTTCTAATACCTTACTAATGTGTTCCCTTTACACAAATGCTACAACAAGCATCTTTAAAAACGCTATATGGACAATACACTAAGCATACCCGATTTGGCCTCTGATTTTGATTTATACCAAAAGAATGCAGTCCCTATTTTTATTGCAAAAGCAACCACTTATGGCATTCTGCCTGCTGCCATCACCAATCTGGCTCTTATGACAGTGAAGTGGAATGGATATGTATCTGCCTGCGAGCTGGATAGCACCAAAGGAACAGGTGCCACCGAAAACAGAAATTTGTATCAACCCATTTATGCTGCGGCTATACGGAGCATCATTGAGCTTTATTTGTTAAACAACATAAATGTGCTTCCTGCAGATGCACTTACTTTAAATATTCATACCCCAACGGGTAAAAAAGCATCTGTCTCTGCTCCCACAAGCACAGTCAGAGTAGTAGTAAGCTATAAAGAGGCCTTAGCTATGTATTTTTCGTATGTGGACAGTGTTACTGGCAAGCGGGCTAGGCCAAAAGGGGTTGCATTTGTGCAGATTGTTTATACAGTAGATGTAGTGCCGCCAGCATCTGTAGACGCTTGCATGGGAAATGTATTTATAAACAGAGCAAACAACAAAATAACGTTTGCCAGTGGGGATGTAGGCAAAAAGGCGTATTGTTTTGGGCGTTATGTGAACAGTAATGGCAAGTTTGGCCCTTGGTGTGCTATGTTTAGTGCCACCATCATCTAAGTTGTTAGTGGTTAGTGGTTAGAATAAAACATTTAAAGAAATAAATTTATGAAAAATAATACAAAGGTTAATACTTCGAGTATTTCACTAACAACTAACCACTAATAACTAACCACTAAAATAAAAGGCAAGGAGTATTGAACAAAGAATACTCCTTGCCTTTTTTAGTTTCAAAAAAACGAAAATAATAAGTATGAAAAATGAAGAAACAAACAACAAGGGAGCATCTGATGCAACCAATGATTTATTGAATGGCATTTTTGGCGAAAAGCCTTTAGTTAATCAAACAGATGCAGAAAAAGAAGGCTTGAAGGGAAAGGTGAAACAAACAAGACAAAAACACTACAAAGCCTTTGAAAGAGATGGTAATGTTTATTTGGGCGTAATGGAAGGAGAGTCTTACGAGAACAAAAACAAAACTAGAACCTACAACGAAGGTGGTAAAGAACTAGAGAATATATCTTTTTCTCCTGATGGAACATTTCATACTACCATTTTTAACGAAAAAGGAAAAGAAACAGAAATAACCTATTATAATTCGGCAGGCGTTGTCTCTACCAGAAACACAAGAACATACAATGCAGATGATGACCTTATTGAGATGATTGAATATGATGGTGAGGGGGAAGTTACCGCCAAGAGTTTAATGACGTATTTAGCAAAAGGAAAGTATCTAACATCTGATACTTTGGACAAAGATGATGTTATAATCCGACACAACATATCAATTTACGACAAGAATGGATGGAGAGTAGAGACACGAAGTATTGATACAAAAGGAGAACTAATCTACTGGTGTAAATATAAAAACAATAGTAAAGGGAATATGGTTGAAAGTACAACCCTAAAGCCAGAAGATGAAAGCGTTTTACATCACACTACTATGTATGAATGCTATGATGCCGCAGGAGACCACCTCAAACGTGACCCTTTTGTTAAGGAAGCAGATAAATATACGAGTAGGGTTGAGAAAGATGGTCACGGAAACTGGACAAAGAAAATGCTTTGCTACAGAAACCAAGCTGCATTTATTTATATGCGGGAGATTGAATATTTTGATGAAGTATTTGTACCTGAAGAGACATTTAGTAGCGACTATTTTAAGTTGCCATTGCTAATTAAAAACGTTAGTATAGAACCAATGACTGCTTTAGATATAATGAATGTAACCAAAGATTCAGATGGAGTTGAATCAGCAACCGTTCTGAATCCTGCCGATGCCAAATGGTTGATGGACAAAAGCAGAGACCATGAAAACTTTTCTTTTCTGGCATATTATACCATTAAAAACAATGACTTCCCTTCGGTAATTACCTATTCGGCAGGAAACATAGAGGTACGCGCTTTATTGAAAGAGCTAGAATTGGATTTAGATGCAAGAATTGTAAACAGTGTGAAAACTGTTGATAGTAATGGAAGCTCGATGCTGGATAAATTTACTTTGATTTTTCCAGAACATCCCGGTTATATGATTCATGTATCTGGAATTTCGGAGGTTGATGCTGATAGCTATGAAGATCCACCCTTCCTTGACGACGTTGAAGATGGTAATGACGGTACTCTCCATTTAAGTGATATAATTATCCTGATTCCGAGTGATGCTTCGGGGTTGAACGAGTATAACACTGTGATGATGTCTATAGAATGGTGTATGGAACAATGTATGGTAGAGATATTAGAGGACAAGCCCAAGATTTCTATGGTGCAGGTAACTGGTAACGGGGCGTTTACATTGCAATCACATGCTGCCAAAGATGATTTTGAGATAGATGATCTGGATATTCAGTATGGCTATGGCTTTGAGAAATTTCATGATGACCTGATGGATCGGTTTAGAAATGAGAACCAAGGATTGGTATTGTTTCATGGTATACCGGGCACTGGAAAGACTTATTATATCAGGCATCTCTTAAGAGAAATGGCTATTGCTAAGAAAATAGTTATTTATATGCCACCGAATATGGTAGATTATCTGGTAGAGCCCGCATTTATGACGTTTCTCTCTCATACAGTAACCACTTTTTCTGCACAAGGGAAGTTTTGTGTACTCCTGATAGAAGATGCAGAACCTCTATTGGCTTCGCGTAATACAAATGGCAGGATACAAGGAGTAACCAACCTGCTGAATATGACTGATGGATTGCTAAATGATATGCTGAAACTGCAGATTATCTGCACCTTCAACGTTGATTTGAAAGAATTGGATGCTGCCTTATTGAGACCCGGAAGATTGATTGCCCGAAAAGAGTTTAAGGCATTGCCAGAATTGGATGCCAACCTGTTGGCTCAAAGCTTAGGAATCAAACACAACTTTACCGCACCTGCTACCCTGTCAGAAATATATGCACGGTTGAAGAATAAAAGTACATTGATACACGATGAATATTAAAACTATCTGGTGACTGATGTGCGTACCGCAGAGGTCTATCAAACTGAATAGTGTAATGATCGCAAACAAAAAAGGCTAACCAATTGGTTAGCCTTTTTTATTATAGTTCTAAGAACGATTATTTATAACCAGGAATCAATCCCTTAGCCAAGTCTACCATCTTCTGGATGCTAGCATCGTTCAATTGACCTTTTTTGAATTCAGCCAATACATCAGGCAATTTGTTAGTCATTTCTGTAAGGAAGTGTTCTTCAAAATCTTTCACTTTCTTAACAGCTACTTCTTTCAACAAACCTTGTGTACCTAAGTAGATGATAGCAACTTGCTTTTCTACTGTAAACGGTGTGTATTGTGCTTGTTTCAGAATCTCCACGTTTCTTGCACCCTTGTCAATTACATTCTTAGTAGCAGGATCCAAATCACCACCAAACTTAGAGAATGCTTCCAACTCACGGAACAAAGCTTGGTCCAGTTTCAATGTACCAGCTACTTTCTTCATGGACTTAATCTGTGCATTACCACCCACACGGCTAACGGAGATACCCACGTTGATAGCCGGACGGATACCTGCGTTAAACAAGTTACCTTCCAGGAATATCTGACCATCGGTGATGGAGATAACGTTGGTTGGGATGTATGCAGATACGTCACCCGCTTGTGTTTCGATGATTGGAAGGGCAGTTAAGCTACCACCACCTTTCACCAAATGCTTGATAGAAGCAGGTAAATCGTTCATCTGACTAGCCACTTCGTCATTGGCAATCACCTTAGCGGCTCTTTCCAACAAACGACTGTGCAGATAGAATACGTCACCAGGATAAGCCTCACGACCTGGAGGTCTTCTCAACAACAAAGAAACCTCACGGTAAGCTACCGCTTGTTTACTTAAATCATCAAATACAATCAAAGCAGGACGACCGGTATCTCTGAAGAATTCTCCGATTGCAGCACCCGCAAATGGAGCGTAGAACTGCAAAGGAGCTGGCTCAGATGCAGAAGCAGCAACGATGGTAGTGTA